>WRLR01000005.1 GCA_009777515.1 Oscillospiraceae bacterium
GCGTGCGCGACACGGAGGTAGACTTTGTGTGCGAAAAACGCGGCGGCAAACTGTATATTCAAGTATGCTATTTATTGATCGATGAATCAACCATCAATCGGGAATTCGCCTCCCTTTTAGAGATAAAAGACAACTACCCCAAGTATGTGCTGTATAAAGAAAGCTCCTTCAAAGGGAATTATGAGGGGATTCCTGCAATTAGCATTGATGACTGGCTGCTTGGATATTCGGATTAAAGACAACATTCCGAAGCTATAATACTTTTTTATAATGTTTGGCGATATAATCTGATGCATCATTTATGAAATTCATCGTACTTTCGTATGTAACGAATGTGTTTTCCGATAAATCCTGGCGGCTTTTGCCCATATACCAATCGTTAAGAATGTAAGCCTTTTGCTTTTTAATTTCAGATGCGAATATGATGCCTGCAATATCGACGCCATGCGATATTAATAAGCTTTGCCATAAATACTCCCTTTTATCATATGTCAGCGCTAACTCTACATCTATTTTACTCAAATCCTGATAATACAAGCCGCCATAGCCTTTCTTTACTTCCTCGGGATACGCTAGCCTATATGGCGTCCAGAGTGTGCTGTTATTATAAATATCCGCGAGCACATGCGTGCAATAGCCCAAAACAAAATCGCTATTTTCTGATTTGATATTATTACATAAAACATTCAGCACATTATCTGCCCATTCATCATCATTTGTTATCATACCCCACGGTTCTCCGCTGACACAAAGATGGGTAATCTTTTTAAAGTCTGATATATAGTTAGCTCTATTATGCACCGCGTCAGGGGCTATGCTTCCCAGTAAAAACTGTGGCATATCTTTAATGGAATCATGGTATATTTCGCTAATATTTATAGCGATGATCATGTGTGTCATTGCAAAAGGCATATTAATTTCCCCCTACCAATAAATAGGATATTGTTAAAAAAAATTTATTAAACGCGATATGCTACGGATGTTTTGGCTAGTTCATCAACATATTCATCACCTAATATTGTCTTTAATACATGCAATGCCTCATGGTAATCATTTTTATGCATTTCGCTATACTCATTTATGTGAGTTTGGCTTGCCTCGCGATCGTTCCGCACCATTTTGAACCCGAGGGAATGGTAAAGCCTGACGGCGACATGGCTCCATGTTTGCGTATGCAGCCATACCGGGAGATTGGGTTCCAATGATTGGAACAACTCCAGCGCTTTGACCGCCACAAACCGGCCCAGCCTTCTGCCTTGATATTCCGGGCAGACTGCCACCCAATGCATTAGGGCTTGGCGGCCAGATTCATTTTCGGTGAACCATGCGTTAGCCGTCGCTATGGGGAGTCCGTCGGGATTGAGGGCAAACAGGCAGCGTTTTTGCAATTCATCGACGTGCGGCATAAATGTCTTCTCGAAATAGTTAATCGCTCTGTTTTGCGAATCAAATTCCAAAACCGATGTTTCGATCCTGCCCCAATGTTCAACATCGGATGGCGCAAAGAGTCTCCATGAATAATTTTCCGGCAGGTTGGGCTCGACATATTTAATATATTGATTGGTGTCGTGCCTCATGATTATGTTTTTATATTCGATACTTTTGTCCAGGATGGTTAACGCCCCCTCACAGTCCCCGGCAGTAAACTTATTTGATGTAATAAGGACACAAGCGACTTGCAACGGGCTTGGCCGTTGTCGCCAAATTTAAGAGCTATAATGCCCTGCCAGCCATATTGCTGCCCACGTCAGTATAACAATATATCGTCTATTAATCCATAGGCTAGATGGGTACGCCGACATGCCAACAGCAGCCCACCGTTTGCTTCCTTATGCTCCCCGCCTGCTCCCCGTATGTTGTCCATTTGCTTCCCATATGCTGTTTGTTTGCTTCACGTCAGCATAGTTTTAGGGATATAATGATTATAACGTCGATAACGGCGATATTGATTCCAGGAGGCGGGACGCTGCGGATCGTCTGCGGACGCGAACTCAACGACGAGGTTTTTTTATGGAAATGCGAACCGAGCAGGAAATAATGGATGTAATTTTAAACGTTGCCAAAGCGGATGAACGTATTCGGGCGGTCAGCATGGAAGGCTCGCGCGCCAATCCCGCCGCGCCAAAAGACATATATATGGACTATGACATAACCTACTACGTGGCGGACATAAAACCATTTTATAACAACCCAGAATGGGCATTAAAGGCATTTGGACAGCCGCTGATAATGCAAATGCCCGAAGCAATGCGCTATCCGTGCGGCGACGGAAACTTCAACTATATGATGATATACCCGGATGGCGTGAGAATTGATCTGTCATTTGAATTTGAACGATATATTGACGACGGCGAGCCGTCTGTAACGCTTTTAGATAAAGACAACGGAAACGGCTTTCGCCCTGAAATGCCGTTGCCGAATGACACATTATGGCATATCAAGCCACCGGATGAATTGTTTTATTATTCCTGCTGCAACAATTTTTGGTGGTGCTTGAACAATGTAGCCAAGGGAATCGCGCGGGACGAGCTGCCATACGTCATGAGCATGTTGAATGATGTGGTAAGGGCTGAACTGCATGATATGATGGGGTGGTATATCGGCGCGCAGCGCGGCTTCGGCCTCACTGTCGGCAAAAACGGCAAATATTTCAAGCGCTACCTGCCGCCGGAACTATATGCGCAATATGCAGCCACTTATGCAGGCAGCGATTATAATGATATTTGGAAATCGATATACACTATGTGCGATTTATTTCATACGCTAGCTCTGCCGGTCGCAGCGCACTGCGGCTTTACGTACCGGCAGCATGAAGAAAATGGTATACGGGAGTATTTAAGAATGGTGAAGAATGTTCGATAATTAGGAGGTTTGTATGAACGAGATAATCCGGCGGCGCAAATCAATTCGCAAATATGACAGAACACAGCTTGGCGATGAAATACTTGGCAAAGTACGCGAACAGATTGCGAACCTTACGCCTCTATATCCGGATATCAGGTACTCCGTTGACATCGCTCACAAGACAAAAGGGCTGTTGGCACAGGGTTCAGGCGCTTCTACCTTTCTCGTCTTTCGAGGCGAGGAGGGTTCCGCCTCTTACGTAAATATCGGCTTTATCGGGCAGCAGATGGACCTGTACTTTTCGGCGAACGGCCTAGGCTCATGTTGGCTCGGCATGGCAAAACCTAATGAGAGGGGCGATTTGTCCTATATCATCAGCATGGCTTTCGGCAAACCCGCCGACGCGCTCCACCGCAGCTTGTCAGAATTCAACCGCAAGCCCCTCTCTGAAATAAGCGAGGGTGACGACGTTCGGTTGGAAGCTGCCAGGCTTGCGCCGAGCGGTATGAACGCACAGGGTTGGTTCTTCGTTGCAAAAGATGGGGCAATAATCTGCTATCGCAAGAAATCCGGAATTATGTCTGAAAAATTAGGCTGTATCGATATGGGCATTGCGCTCTGGCACATCGCGAGCGAGAGCGACGGCTTCCGCTTCTCGAAAGAACCGGACGCGCCGGAACGAAAGGGGTTCATTTACGTAGGGACGGTGGGCAGATGAAAAAGTTACCTCTTGGAATACAAAGCTTTCGAAAAATCATTGAAGGCGATACTGCGAGGTAATAGAGCAGCAGGGGCAGTTAGGAATGGTATTATCCCAACTGCCCCTGCTACTCCCCAATTATCCTTTACTGTTTACAATGCGGCTACTATGCCGCTTTGGGCGTAGCTGTCCAAATATGCTGTCCACCATGAAATCGCAGTATTCAACGAATTTTGAGACCAATAGGATATTGTGTAACTGTTTGGCAAGACCTTGTATTGCCGTGTGCCTACGATGATGATGTCGTCTTTGGATACCGATAATTGGCCGCTCTTTGTGTAAAAGTCCGCAATATTATATGTCGCCCCTCCCGGCGCAGATGTAGGCGCGGGGGTTGGCGCGGGCGTCGCGGTGGGCACCGGGGTTGGTGCGGGTGTCGCGGTGGGCGCGGGCGTCGGTGATGGAGTAGGCGCGGGCGTAAAGGTTGGCGTCGGTACGGGCACATTGCCGGAAATTACCTCTGCCACGCCGCCGGAAACATAGCTGTCCATATAGGCCGTCCACCACGTTATGGCTGTATTAATAGAGTTCTGTGGCCAATATGCAATCGTGTAGGTGCTCGATAATATCCTATATTGCCGTTCTCCAACGACTATAATGTCCCCGCGCTTTACAGACAACTGGCCGCTCTGTGAGTAGAAGCTGACAATGTTATATGTCGCCGCACCCGGTGCAGATGTGGGCGCAGGCGTTGGCGCTATAGTGGGCGCGGGCGTGGGCGCCGGTGTCGGAGCGGGAGTGGGCGTCGGCGCAATTGTTGGCGCTGGCGTCGGAGCAGGAGTGGGTGTTGGCGCCGCTGTGGGCGCTGGCGTTGGCGTTGGCGTCGGCGCGAGCGTCGGCACAGGAGTAGGCGCGGGCGTCGGCGTCGGTGTCGTTATCGGCGCCGACATACCGGAATACCCCATCCCCACGCACTGTGGGTTCGTCGGCATATAGTTGGCGTCGAGGGCTGGATTTACTTCAAGCGAACCGCTGTCGCCGTTGATATGGGCCTGCCACGCGGGGAGCCGCGCGTTTGTCAGCGTCCTGCCTGGCCTGCTGTCTGAAAAAGTGGCGTTTTTGCTTGCGATATAGTAACAGTTATTATTCATCACAGGATTACCGTCGAGAGCGGACAAACCGCCAAGCTCATTGGCGTAACGGATCTCTATCATTGGGCGGACGATAGTGTTTGGCAGGCTCACGATGTTGTGGTGGATATTCGGATTGATATTGGCGGGGCGGCCGGCATAACTTTCCCAATCCTGCATTGTGATGCCAAAGTAAATGGCGCTGTGGTACCGCCCGCCATTGGTCACATTGACCATGGTGTTGTTGTAGACCTGGGCGTCTTTTGAACCATACAAGCCGATGCCTTCCCAACCCGTGCCAATGATCAGGTTGTTTCGCACGACGCCCCGGATATTTTCAAAATACTGCGGGTTTACTGTACGGTCAAAAAACTCCGGGCTCGTATCAAAGCCAACCATGATCCCGGCGCCGTTGGCGCGCTCGATTCGGTTGTTTTCAATCAGCGCGTCGGTGGCGCCGCCCTTGGCGTAAATCGCGTTTGAGCATATATCATGGATATAATTATTATGAACATGCATATTGTCGCCATTGACATTGTCGATGCCTTCGGCGTTGTCCTCGCCATTCTGCGGCCTGCCGGCAAACGCGCGCCCGGAATTGTATATTTCGTTGTAGCGTATGGTGACATTGTCGCAGTTGGGCTTTATCTTTATCACGTCGTATCGTGAATCATGCAGTATGCAGTCTTCGATAGTTATGTTGGACGCCCCGGAGCGATCGGGTTGCCCCCAGTCCCATTTGGTTTCCAGCGACACGGCGTACCAGCCGCCCATGACTTCGACGCCCTGTAGTTTACCGCCCGACGAGTCGACGTCAAAATAAACCGCTGAGTCTTCATTGTGACCTGCATTATATGTGGTCAGGTCGATAATCGCCCATTCGCCTTGTCGGGACTTTATCGTGATGTTGGCGGTTCGGATGCGGACATTGATCCCCTCGCGGTAAGTGCCGCCGCGCAAGATTATCGTGGCGCCGGGCTGCGCCGCAGCCAAAGCTGTATTGATGCTCCTGTATGGGGCGTTGATGGATCCATTAGCCGTCGAGTCGTTGCCGGTAGTGGATACATAGATCCCATTGGCGGGGTCGGCGCCACCAGAGCTTATGCGCGGCCCGACGCCCGGCGACGGAGGCGCGCTGGCAAATGTGGCAGGCGGCATAGTCGCCGCGACGACCGTGACGACCATTATGAGAATGAACGCTAGTATTTTTAATGATTTTTGGTAGATTGATTTCATATAGATCACCTCTTCTGGTTTTTTGCGGCTAATCAATAAGGCTCAGGTTGTTCAAATAGAAAGGTCGAATTCGATTAGACCTAATATAAGTCTAATTGAGTTCGACCTAATTGTCAATAGTAAATATAAAAATTTTTAATTAATAATCCTCTTTAATCCATTGCTTCCAATTTGCCGCTTTCCACCCAACTGTCGAGATAGTCGATCCACCATAGAACAACCTGTTCATGGGAAGGCTGGGTGTAGAAGGAGAGGGCGAGCGAATCCACAATGACTTCATATCGCCGGTCGCCCGCAATGAGAGTATCGCCGCCGTTTACCGTCAGCGTTCTTTCGGAGCCATCCTCGTCAAGCGCTAGGCCGAGAGCGGAAAAATCGCCGTCTTCATTATTATAATAATCGGCAATGGCATGTGCCGTTCCCTGACCATATCCGCCGACGGACCCTATCGAACCGCCACCGGAACTATCGCCGGCGCCGTCGATACTTTCACCACTATCACTATTTCCGCTATCGCCATCGACGTTTTCTCCTCCGATGCTTTCGCCGCCGCTTTCAACGCTTTCACCGCCGTCGCTGCCACCGTTGTCGCTTTCGCCGTCGCTTTCGTCGCCCCTTGAATTGCCGCCAGAACCCAGTGCGGCGGCGGCGCTTGATTCCAACAACGCCGCATTGCTAACCCTGCTCAATACAAGCCCAAAACTTATAATTGTGACGAGCACAATAGCCAATGCTACCGCAACCCGCGAGGATTTCTTGAAATTCATTACATTTTTTATGCGCTTCTTTATGCCGTCGTCGCCAAATGCGAGCGGGAGACCGCCAATAACAGGCTGGCCAACCGCCAAAGACAGCAAAGACATCGAGTAGTCCTTTTTTATCTCCCCGCCCAACTCTTTCAATACGCGTTCGTCGCAGGACATTTCCATATCCACGCTCATCAGCAGGAACGCCGCCCAAGCGAATGGGTTGAACCAGTGAAAGCAAAGAATGAAATATGCCAAAAACTTTATAATATGATCGAACCGCCGAATATGCGTCTGTTCATGAAGTATTATATAGTCGCGCTCCTGCCCTGATAAATTCAGCGGGATATAGATTTTCGGGTTGAAAGCGCCCGACACGAACGGCGATCGGATACAATCGGTTTCGTAGAGATTGTGTTCATTGTCAATGCGGATAGCCGAACCCAGCTTATGTTTGAGGCGAGCATATGACGCCGCCCCTAAAACCAGTAGAAAAACCGTGCCGACGAACCACGCCCATGAACCAAATACCGTCCAGAACTGCACAAAATTTACGTTGGCGACGCTGGCGGCGTTTGTGGCATTTGTAGCGTTTGCAGCACTGGTAGCGATATTAGCGATATCGGCCTGCGGTGGTATCAGCACATTGCCGAAGGCGTTGTTTAAGAATGGTATCCCGCTGTCGATGCGGGGAGCGGGCTGCGTCGCAATGTCCGGTGGTATGATCTGCGCATTGAACGGGATCAGGCTGAACACGCTTTCGATTGATAAGGGGAAAGCCAGCCTGAACCACGCCACAGCCCATAGGCAATAGGATATAATTTTAGGGGCTTTTTTAATCGAAAGGCGGACGAGGCAGATTGCCGCGACGACAAAAGCGCCGGTAATGCTCATATTCAAAACTGTAAGGAACAGTTTATCCATTGCCGCCGCCCCTCTCATGTTCATCTATCAGCCGTTTTATCTCCTCCACTTGCTCCGGGAGCAATTTTCGGTTGCTGGTATATGAAGCGATAAACATTGGCAGAGAACCGCCGAAAGCGTCGTCCACATATTGGTGGCTCTGCCCCGCGATGATCTCATCACGCGAATAGAGCATGGTCACGCATGAATTTTCATTTTTGGCAAGCCCTTTGCCGATCAGGAACTTTAAGTTCGTAAACGTGGTGGACTTTTTCCAGCCGAACTCCCGTTCCGCAATCTTTATCATTTCCATAGATGCAATCGGCGCGTTGGCCCACAAAAGGTCCGCAAGCCTTGTCTCGGCATTAGTCAATTTAAATACAGGAGCCATATATGCCTTTCCATTGATCTCCATTGATCACTTGTGATCACCTGTGATCACCTGATCATTTTATCATTTGACCACTACATATCCTTGATCACTATATATCGTAGTTACCATTTACAATGCGGCATAAAACAAGTCGAAATTAATTAGACTTATCTTAATTTAACAGACTCCAGCCTGCATGTCAACAGTTGACACGGATGCGGGCAACACCGCACAGCACAGTATTTTTTCCAACCCAGCATGACAGGCTCGTCGTGTTTTCTATGCCAACCATGCCTTTCTACGGAATAAATTTTTATTAAATATCCGACATTTTGCTTTTATAAATCGTATTATTAATGAAAGGGGGCAGCGATTTGATGCCAACCGTGCCAGCGCGCGGCAAGGGAACGGCATGCGGCAATACCGAAAAAGCATATTCGAAGCATTTCGATGCAGAGGAAATATATATGGAGCATTTCGATATGAAAGAAACATATGCGCGGCATTTTGATACAGATAAAAAATATGTGCGGCATTTTAATACAGATAAAACATATACGCAGCATTTCGATGCAGATGAAACATATGCAAAGTATTTCGATATAGAGGCAATTTATACGCGGCATTTCAATATGGTTTATCGCATTTGCTATTCATACCTTAAAAATCCCGCTGATACAGAAGACGCAACTGCGGATGTATTCGTAAAGCTTATGCGAAGAGGCATCGTCTTCGGTGATGCCGAATATGAAAAGGCGTGGCTGATACGTACGGCAATAAACACTAGCAAGGATTGCCTCAAGCATTGGTGGCGCAACCGCGCAAATATTAACGAGTATGAACACATACAAGGCGATCAGGGCGATAGCTCTTTGGAGATTGATGAAACTTTAAAAGCCGTCATGGAGCTGCCCGCGCGCTATAAGGATGTGATATACCTCCATTATTACGAGGGCTACACATCCGGCGATATAGCTAAAATTCTGAAAAAACCGTATTCCACTATCCGAAACCACATGCGTGAGGCTCGAAAACTATTGAGAGGAGTTTTGGAAAATGAGGGATAGAAAAGTTATCAATGCTTTTAATACTATTCAACCTGGCGAAGATATAAAAAGACGGGTGTTCGAAAAAGTTATGAAAGCACAGGCCGGCCATAGGAATCGCTCTGTTATTAAAGCCGCTTTGTCATGTGCGACGGCGGCGGCGCTTATATGTTTAATTGCCTTTAGCAGTACGCTGTTAACACCACGCATTAACTTTTTCTCATTGCCGTCCTCAACACCTCCGGCATTCTTGGCGGCGGGCGCCGGCGATGCTGCCGCAGCAGGCGATGCGGCAGAGGAAACGACTTGGGAGGTTGCGGCAGCGGCAACGGTTTTCGAGGATGATGGCCCAAAAGCGGCTGCGGCGGCGGTTTATGAGGATGATGGCCCGGAAGCGGCGGCGGTGGCAACAGCTTACGAGGATGATGGCCCGGAGGCGGCAATAAAAGCTGCAAGCAATGACGAGTCGGGCATAACCGAAGACCATTTGCCGCAGCAGGGCGCTAACGCATTTTATTTGACAACCTACGGGCTGGTTCAAAATCCCGACGGCTCCATTGAGTTGCGCGATGTTCCCTTGTCTGGCGGAAAAGATTTCAGGAGTTCCTATAGCGATGGAAGCGTTCTATATGTAAGCGTTAATTTAAAATATAGCGGCGAAAACATCGAGCGCGTGGATTTTTTTACCGACGACGGCTTTTTCGCGAAGCAATATCTGAAAATAGAAAACGGCAATGTAGTCGAAGAGCCCCGGGCCATGTCCCATTCAGACCCAAGCAATGCCGAAAATGCTTTAATTACCATGTATGGGTATGACTTTGACGCCATTGGGAGCAGCTTCACGCTCTACAAAGACTCTGTAACGGACGATTACCTGCTATTTCTTGGTACGGAGATCAACGGCAACAACGACTGGCGGATAGCTCCGCCTCAAATGACTGTGCGCGCCGTAGCCACATTCAATGATGGCACGACGCAGGAAGAAATGTATGCGCTCGACCTTACCAATGACATAGGGATGGGCGTTATACAGCATTCGCCGGAAGAACAGGAGAGGTGGCGGGTTGAATTTGAAAAATACAGCAATCTGCTAAACAACATACCGCTTGCGCAATGCGAAGTCGTGCCGGGCAGCGTGCGACATCTAAAATATGGCGATACATATGAATATAAAGACGGTATGGATGATGTAATCGGGACAGCGTCTTTTGCCATTTCAGAAGAATCAATAAAATCCGCTATTGACCAAGGGCTATTCGATGAAAACGGAATTTTCATAATTGGATCCAAGCTATATGATTTACACGGCGTGGGAGGCTTCGGCGACAGCGACGGCAGCGACGGCAACAACGTCAACGATGGCAGCGACGGCAGTGATGGCAGCAATGGCAGCGACGGATTTATAGCCGTGATAATCAATAACTACGACGGAACATTTACCGGTATGGTCTACACAGTGCCGTGGAAAATGATAATAGAAAGCGTGAAAAAATAAAGAAAGGGCAGAATTGTGGCGCGAGGGCAAGCAATTAGGATTAAAGCTTGCCATTGCCATTGCTTTATTCATGACAATTTGTACACAGTCTGTGCATGGCCTTTTATATGGAACAGTTGTCGCAATAAGCAGCGAGCCGCATAATCGCCCCGGAACGGTTATGAAATGCAATATAATTTCGGGCGGTGCGATATGTCTACTAAAGTTGACATATCGCACCGCCCTCGTTTGTAAGCTTTTAACCCAAACCGCCGGGGGCGTCATAATTGTAGCCGGGTATTATGTCATTGTTTTGCGTTTCGATTAGCACCAACTCCATTGTTTCTGCGTTGATCTGCACTTCGGCTGTGCGGCCGGCGCTGCCGGTAACTGTATAGACCAGATATTTTGCGGGCACAATGATAATGTCGCCGTTTTCGTCGAGGCCATATCTGCCGTATGAA
Source organism: Oscillospiraceae bacterium (assembly GCA_009777515.1). Taxonomy (GTDB): domain Bacteria; phylum Bacillota; class Clostridia; order WRLR01; family WRLR01; genus WRLR01. The sequence goes on from WRLR01000005.1 coordinate 10,917, forward strand.
CTATATTCCCACATTTCTATGCTTACCGCATCGGCCCCGGCGTTGTTAAAATACATTGCCGCGTAATTCATGGCCGTTTGCATATATTCTTCATAATTCTCCGGGGGCGGGTACGCATAACGCTGCCTTTGGATTTCCTCCGCTTCATCCGGGCTCAGAGCCGACAATTCACTGAACACAGCCCTCGCCTGAATGTCATCATCTTTTGTCTGCACTTGATGGTTCCAAATATCAATCCATTCGCCGGAGACCGCGCAAATCATAAAATTGTATAATATTTCATAATTTTGGGTGTCTTTGGGATCCATTGTATCTTTTGAGTCCGCCACATTCCCAAACCAGTACGCCCTTGAATGGGACGGCCAGGAGGAATAATTCATCTGAACGGTTTTGCCGTCGATGCTATCCCCGAACATTGCCCATATAAAGTGCGCGCCGATTTCGGCGGCTTCTTCATAAGAAAGCGCATTCGCGCCCGGGGTATACCATTCGTTTTGTTTATGGTATACGTTCATATTGGGCTTGATGTATTCAGCCTGCGGTATGTTTTGCGTGGATGCGACGGCGGTCGGCTCCGTAGTAGGCGGGACGCCCGCTGCCGAAATCACATTTAAAATCGTCGCAGCCGCAGCCTCAGCAACGCCCACCGCTTCCTCCGCAACCTCCGCAGCCTCCGCAGTGCCCGCCGCTTCCGCTACTTCCTCCGCAGCTTCCGCAGTGCCCGCCGCTTCATCCGCAGCCTCCGCAGTGCTAGCCGTAACCGTAGCGCCCTCCATAATCGCCGCAGTCGCAGTCGTCGTCGCAGTCGTCGTAGCAGCCGTCGTCGCGGTAATCGTCTGCATGGCGGCGCCTGCTAAAACGGGCTGCACAATGTCCGTTTTACCGGTCGCCGCCGCGAACGCCAGGTTGTTGACCCCGATAAACGCCGCGCTGAACAATCCGATGGCTAATACTGCCGCCACTGCCACTTTGATAATCTCGTTGCTTTTTGCTTTTTTCATTGACCTGTACTCCCTTTCGGTAATATTTGTGGGCCTCACGGTTTATAGAATAGTACAGGGATATTATGGTGTTGTTTTTGAAATATTAAGAACATGTAAATGTTATTATTACCGTTGTACCCTCGCCCACAACCGACTCTATTGCCATATCGGCGCCGTGCGCATCGGCTATGTGCTTGCAAAGGGCTAGCCCAAGCCCCGCGCCGCCCGCCTCTCTGCTCCGGGCCTTGTCCACGCGGAAAAACGGTTCCGTGATTTTTGGTATGCAGTCTTCCGGAATGCCGCAGCCGTTGTCCGCCACGGTAATGGCGACTTTTTCGCATCGATTGGCTTCACCGCTGCATTTAATAACCGCGCCCAAGCTTATGACGCCGCCACCAGGCGCACAAGCTTGCAACGCGTTGGAACATAAGTTTATCAACATGCTTTTTATCAAGTCCTCCTGCCCGTACAAAGCATCTGCTTCAATGTTGCAAACAAGCTGCACATTGTGTTCGCGTAGCGGCTTTTCCATCGTGCGGCTTATTTCATCAAACAGCCGCGCAATGGATATCTTGTTTTTTACCGGGGTATAGTTCCGCAGTGTCGCAAGGTCGAGGAGCGAATCTGCGATTTTAGCCATATGGCCCGCTTCGTCCATAATGCGCTGCGTCGATTCAATAATTTCCTCCTCGCCCAAAGGTGCTTTTTGCATGTATTGCGCGTAGCCATATATGGATGTCAGGGGCGTCCGTATTTCGTGTGCGAGGCTGTCCGCGAACTGCTGTTTCCCAACGGCTTCATCTTCCAAAATGCGTATCTGTTTTTCGATTTCGCCGGCCATCCGGTTAAAACTCATCGCCACTGAAGCCAGTTCGTTTTTCCCTTTTACTTCAAGCCTTTCACCGTACCTGCCGTCCGCTATATTCCCCGACGCTGCGGCGACGATGCTGAGCGGCTTGAAGATACCGGTCAAAATAAAATAGAGCACGATTGCGGTAACTACAGAAAACGCGACAGCGAAAACCAGGAGAGTGTTTTGGATGTTTTGCATCTCTGTAATATTATTTGAAATGTCCAGGCTGTAATCAAAACGGAAGAATGTCAGCGGCTCCGGCAATGTACCGGAAATGTGGATAAAATGCCCCTGTTCTTGCCCCTGCACTTGACGGACAAAGGAAATTTCGGCGACGGTGGAACGGTCGTCGATGCCAACAAAATCGTCGTCGCTATAAGCAGAACTATCGTCGGCGCCAGCAGAATCGCTTTCATCGTCGCTACCGCCGCTGTCGCCGCTGTCGCCGCCATAAAAGCCATCCAACGTCATATCGGTTACGGCAATTTCTATGTTGTGCCTGCGGTAATACTGGATGTAACCTTTTACAAGTGTGTCGACGGGATCAATTTCACCGCTGCTCCTGCCTCGCAAAACAGCAATATCCTTAGCGAGCGTCGCGGCGATCGAATGGTATTCGCCTATACTTTTTTCCTTTAATATATTGGTTTGGCTGTTCGTCAGGTACGCGGAAACGATGCCGAGGCTTGCATATAAAATGCACAGGAATAAAAGATAAGTGGCTATGAAGGTCTTTAGTTTCACTACCTTGCCTCCAGGCGGTAGCCCACCTTGTAAGCTGTTTTGACGACATTGTCCCAATGCAGCTTTTTGCGGATGTTGTGAATATGCACATCCACCGTCCGCGTATCCCCGCCGTAGTCATAGCCCCAGGCAATCTCCAATAGCTTGTCACGTGTTAATGCTATGTTCCGGTTTTTTATCAATGCCTCTATGAGCAAAAATTCCTGCGGGGCAAAGTCTACAAGCTCGCCGTTGAAAAACACTTCCCGGCTTGAAAAATCCACCTTGACGCCGCCCAGCTCAAACAATTCGTCCGCTTTGTTTGTGCGCCTCAAAACAGATTGGACTCTGGCCTGCATCTCCATCATGTCGAACGGTTTTACGATGTAATCGTCCGCGCCCAGGTTTAGCCCTGTAATCCGGTCTTGCACCGCCCCGCGCGCAGTCAAAAAAATGACGGGGATATTTTCGCTCATTTTTTGAATGACCGAAAACCCATCCAATTTCGGCAGCATAATGTCTAGCAGTATCAAGTCAAATGCTTGTTTTTCTATTTCGTCAAAAACGGATTCCCCATCAAACACAGAAACGCAATCATGCCCGACCAGTTCGAGGTTTTTCCTGATAAGCGTATTTATCGATTTGTCATCTTCCACAATGAGTATCCGCGCCATCGGCCGTACCATCGCCCTCCATTTTATTTGGATGCCAAGGCGTTTTGTTATGAAAGTATATCATGATCTTGTTAAGGAGTTATTAAGAAATGGCACAGACTAATAATATGTTATTTATATAAGCGTTATTATCTTTGCATAAAAACAAGATATAAAAAGATATGAAATTCTGAGCCGAAGATTTTCGAAATGCTTTACTTCTAAATCGCCGATCCTCGTCAATATATAACCGTTATTCAACCAATCGTTGCAGCTTCATCAGCGGCAGCTATGTTCTATTTGTTCATTTGAAGCGCTATTTTATCTCCGGAACGGTTAACTTTATTCGAATTTTGGTATGTGTCATAGCGAGGCTCGCCCAATGAAAATTCTATAATTTTATCACTGGAATCTATTATGATATACCCGCTAACATTTTGATTTGTTTCCATTATATAGTAAAGGGTTGCAACGACATTAACAAAATCATTATCAAAGAGTTCATAAGCAAATTCCGGCGCTGCTTGTAACCAGGATGCATATATGTCGTCTTGAGTATTGAGTTCTTTGACAAAGTTCTCTATGATATCCTTGTGGCTTTTAGAAGAACAGCTAAGTAAAGACATCAGCAGCAGAAATGTTAATAGTAATACCAACCGGTTTTTAATGTCTATCACCTCTATGCGTAATCAATTATGGCAGAATAATTACACTCATATAATACAAAGATTTATTAATGATTCACGATTAACAATTTGCGATCATCAATTAACGATTAACGATATCGCGCGTTAATATGTTATATATAATCATATATACCCATCTGGACATTATTTCTAACATACAAAGACTGATCGTATTAACATCTAAAGTTTTAATATAGCAACTAAGCGTATATGGCATGCAAAAAATATATGCCGGTATTTGTACGAAAATGCTTGCTGCTATCATTACGCGCTTCCTGTGACGCGCCGCTCAAATTAACCAAAAAATCCGCCTCAACCAGTATTTGATAGTCCAATCCGTCGATGGCGCCATATGTGTGGTGATGTGCGATTAGATAGCATACCCTATCAATAACAGCCGCATCGTAACCCAAAGGCTCCAGCATGCGGCGCGCGGTGATGGCGCCTTCTTTTTCCTGGTTTTCCCCATCAGCATTTCCATATTTTAGTAAACTGGTTTTTATCCCAACATCATGCATCAATGCTGCGATTTCGAGGATATATTGCGTGCTTTGGTCAAGATTTTCTAACTCGCCGATTGTTTTCGCATAGCCATACACCTTCAAAAAATGCCCAATGCGCTGCTCGCACCCGGTTTCATGATCGATCATTGCTTTAACCAGATTAGCAAAATTAATAATTTGGTTACCCATATACGCCCCCTATGTTTTAAGTACAATTGCGTTTTCTAATTTGAAATTATACAACATATTCCAAAAATAATGTTAGTATATTATGTACACATTGTCATTAATAGCGATACAATCAAATAATCGTAATAATCATGTTTCTGAGGCGTTACTATGAATCTATTTGAATCGAATCAATCTGAATTGAAATTAATTAATTCGAATCTATCTAAATCAATCGACTTTCTGCTTGAAAACGCCGGTGCGGTTATCCAGTACCGGCTCCGCAAAGAAATACTGCACAATGTGTCCGCGCAGGACGAAGAGAGCCTGCTTGCGCGCATATACCAAACGCCGCATTTCAAGCTCGTGCAAGGCTACGCCAAGCCCAGCGGCTATATCGGGAGCGGCATGCACAGTTGGGACAATTGGCGCGGCAAGCGGCTGCACGAAACGCCCCTGCAGGACGGCGAAACGGCGGCGCGGCTGCTGTCATACTACGCCATCCCCAAGGGGCACCCGCTAGTCGAAAATTTTGTCGCCGCAATGCGTGACGAAGACGTCCTACGGGACGAGTTTTCCTATATCCCACCGGAAATCGCGCGCTTTGAAACCCGCTTTACCGGGCTGAACAGCGGGTTTTGCCTGATGACGCTGATGTACGCAATGCAGGCCATGCTTGGGTATGGGGACGACGCGTATGCGCAGCCTTTCCAGCGCACCTCGCTGGAGGCGTTCAAAAGCATACTGCCGCTCTCGTCCATAGGCGAAAATGCCAAAACGCGCAAAAGCAAAGCAAAATACAACTATCCGTACATTGAGGCGGACACATATTTCCCATGCCAGTACCACTTGGAAACACTGGCGTACACGGGCGCGTGGCGGACGCCGGAAAACATAATGCTGATGGCTGACGCGCTCAATCATTTTAACGAAATCGCACAGGGGGTAAACCCAGTGCATGTAAAAATCGGGAACAGGTACTACTCCCCGTTCCCCTTGAATATGCATAACAGCCCCATCAGGCCGTTCCGCGCGGATGTGATAGACACGATAACATACCGCCGCCTGCTGACGGAAATTGCCATGCTTGGCGTGGGCGAAAGCGTCGGCGTCGTGCGCGAGTCCTTGGAAAATATAAAAGAAGCGATGGGGCATGACGGGATACTGCGTATGAGGCTGGATCTGGCGCACAACAGGCGCTATTCGCCAAAGAGCATCGAATACCCGACGGCATATGTCGATGTGCGGCTGGAGCCGGACTACAAAAAGAAATATGCCCTCGAATGCGACCTGACGTTTTGGGCTGTGCAGTTTTTGCATTTGGTGGGCGGTTGATAAACTGCAGGTAGCTATAAACTGCAGGCTGCCCCGTCATTGCAGTTCCGAGCCGCAATCGTACACTAGGTGACGAGATTGCGGCTCGGGGGCCGCAATGACGGCCGGCTCGGAGGTTGCAATGACGGGGTAGTCATGGCGAGGCGAGCATCGTGGAGCGTGCTTCGCGGGGTAGGCATCACGGAGCGAGCATCGCGAGGCAGGCATCGCGGGGCAGGCATCGCGGGGCGGCGGCACTTTATTTTAGCGACGGCTGCATGGCCTCCCATTGGGCCGCGTGCTCCTTCAGTCTGGCGAACGCAGCTTCCAGCGCCTCTTGCGTCGGTGTGTGCCCCGGGACGAACTCAACAAAAAATTCCGGAGCCACCTTGTCGGCTATGCCCATCTGCACCAGCTCGTCCCTGCCCCGCCTGATATGCATCTGTGCGTAGCGCTGCTGGCAATCGCCCACAGCCAGTAGGAAATCGGTGGCGCCGGCCCGGTTGTATGCGCCCTGGAACACAGTTTTATTGGACGACAGAATGCGGACGAACGTCAATTCCTCCGGTTCGTGGTTCGCGACGAACTCGTTGACTATTTGCTCGCATTTGGAACAAACGATGTCCATTTCAGCAAGCTTGTTAATGTATTCCTCCCTGTTCAAGGGGCAGCCTGGTACCCACACGCCCAGCGAACGATATCTCTCCTGGATACAGTCCCCCACGAGCAGGCAATTTTCGGATCGCCCGTCCGGGTCCCCCCAGTCGCCCGATCCGTAGACGATGTCCACATTCTTTAATATGCTCTCCGGCGAGCGGAAACGGTAGAGCGCCCCTTGTGCGATATCGAGGCAGCGGGAACATGCGCCCAGATCGTTCAAACGGAATTTCCCACCCGTGTCCTCCTCGATCTGCCCGCCGGGCGACAGAAACGGCAGCCTGGCTTCGTCCAGCGGCATGCCGACGATATTGATATTATCGAGGTTGCTGTTACCCAGGCCAAACTCCTCGGCCCAGCGGATGTGGCACACACGCGGGTTCTGCATCATGATGTGCGTACATACGGCGTCCACAGCAACGGGGTCGGCGCCCATTATGATGCGGTTGGCGAAGCGCGGGCGGTCAAACTGGCTGCCGCCGGCGACGCCTTCCATGCCTATGCGCCCATCGACAATGGCAAAGTCCGGCTTGCGGGCGCGGGCGATATCGACCAGGTACTGCTCAACCGCGCTGTCCCTGTGCGCTTGCCTGCGCGTGATGTCCTCGACCAAGCCGAAGCTGTTTTTGATGGCGGCGGTGACGACACATGTATGGTTTTTCAATATGGGCAGTGTGATAAACACGTCGACGTCGAGCACGATTTTCGGGAGGGACACTACATCGGCATACAGCGCGTCCGGAATGGGGACGTCCGCCCTTTCCGCTTTGCCTAAATCCATAAGCTCGACGCCCTGGCGCTTGCACATGTCCGCAAACCCAAACTCGACGAACGCGGCCATGGTCGCGTCGCCGGACATGGTGTTCTCGCCGAAAACGATGGGGCCGGGGTTACAATACTCTTTAATCAACTCAATAATCGCTTCGCAAAACCTTACCTCCGTGGTGCCGCCGGTCGCCGGATCCTCGCCCGCCGTGAGGTTCGGTTTGATCAGCACGCTCTGGCCCGGTTTGACAAACTTTTCTATACCACCCAAGGCGTCGAAGCCTTTCTTAATGACCTGTTTTATTTTACCGTTACCGGTGGAAATATAGACGTCGCTGAAAGGTTTGATGCGGGTGACAGGCGCAGATTTTAATACAGCCATCGTAAAAGCTCCATTCCGCCGCGGCGCGCGCAGCAAAATAATTGTGTGATATTGGTACGTAATTTAAGAATTCTAATTTACTGACTATATTATACCACAAACCCGGCAAAATGGTAATATTTGGCCCGTCTACGGCGGGACGCTGCGGGGCGCGGCGGGGGCTTGCCCCCGCCGCATGGCTTTCATAAAACCGTTATTGTACGTATTGCATTAATCAGATATTATTTCATTAACATCGATTGCGGATACGATAAAAATACAGATGGAGGTTTTCGAGCATGAGCATAAAGATTACAGGCGTAAAGGCCATCGCCACCGCGCCCCACAGGAGCAACCTGGTGATCGTTAAAATCGACACGAACCAGCCTGGGCTGTACGGCCTGGGCTGCGCCACGTTCACCCAGCGCTATTCGCCGGTCGTGACGGCGATAGAGGACTACATGGGGCAGCTCCTCGTCGGGCTCGACGCGACGAACATCGAGGACAACTGGAACATCATGATGAACTCATCGTACTGGCGGAACGGCCCCGTCCTCAACAACGCGATCTCCGGCTGCGATATGGCGATGTGGGACATCCTGGGCAAAGAGCTGGGCGTCCCCGTGTACAAGCTGTGGGGCGGCAAGGTACGCGAGGCGGCAGCCGTCTACCGCCACGCCGACGGGCTGACGCCGGAGGCTGTCGCCGAAAGCGTGCAAAAGTTCATGGACAACGGTTACCAGTACATCCGCTGCCAGATGGGCGGCTACGGAGGCCAAACCAAATACCTGCGAACGCCGGAAAACTCCCCGGAGGGCCGCTACTTCGACGCACTCTCCTACATGCGCGGCGTGCCCAAGATGTTCGAGGCGGTGCGCAGGCTCTGCGGCGAGGAAGTCGAGCTGTTGCACGACATCCACGAGCGCCTCACGCCGATCGACGCGATACGGCTGGCAAAAGCGGTCGAGCCCTATCGCTTGTTTTTCCTCGAAGACGCGCTGCAGCCGGAGATGGGCTTCTGGTTCGAAAAGATACGCGACGCAGCCGCCGTGCCGATAGCGATGGGCGAGCTGTATAATAACCCGCTCGAGTATATCCCGATGATACACAACCGCTGGATCGACTTCGTGCGCTGCCACATCAGCCAGATCGGCGGCGCGACGCCGGCGCGCAAGCTGGCGATCTTGTGCGAGCCGTTCGGGGTGCGAACGGCGTGGCACGGCCCGGGCGACGTCTCCCCGGTGGGCCATGTAGCGAACCTGCACCTGGATCTCGTGGCGCCGAACTTCGGCATCCAGGAGTGGTGCGGCTTCGAGGAATGGCCGGAAATCCAGGAGGTGTTCACCGGGCTGCCGTGGATCAAAGAGGGCCACGCATTCTTGAACGGCAAGCCGGGCTGGGGCATCGACATAGACGAAGAAAAGGCGAAAAAGTACCCCTGCACCCCAAGGTCCTGGCCTGTAGTGCGCCTGCCCGACGGCACGCCCGTGAAAGCGTAGCGCCGCATATTCGTTATTGTATACGCCCGTGAAAGCGTAGCGCCGCGTAGTCGATACTATACACGCCTGTAATAGCATAGCGCCGTATAGCCATTATTGCATACGCCAGTGTAAGCGTAGCGCCATGTAGCCGTTATTGCACACGCCGGTGAAAGCATAGCGCCGCGTAGCCGTTATTGCACACCTGTGTAAGCATAACACCATGTAGCATTATTTAATTTAGCTGCGGAAATAGTGATGCGATGGGGCATAATCCCTTATATTTAAAAGAGTAATGAAGAAGTCAATACCACCATTAGCATATATGTTTGCTCATATATAAGGCGTTGCCCCGTCGCCCCTATGCCGCAACCCAACCGCTGGCTATGGCGAAATCCCTACAGCTCATCCCAGATGCCCTTGTGGTGATAATGGATATATTCTAGTCCGTTAAGGTGCGAATACGTTTCTACAATTTTAATTTATACGCACTCCCTTCGGCTTGAATCCATTCCAAAGGAACTTGGGTTATCTTCTCTTTGCCTGTCGGGGTATAAACGGGCTTGCCTATCGGGCGCGTTTGCAAAGTTCCATCCAACAATGTTTGCACCCGCTCCATCCCGATTTTAATGTATTCTTCAGAACGATCGACGCCAAATGCTTTGCGGTTGTGCTTCACTGCTGCAATGATAGTTGACGCAACGCCTACATATGGGTCGAAGACGATGTCATTTTCGTTTGTCATCGCTAAAACGCATCTTTCGACTAACTCCACGGGATATTGGCACGGGTGCTCGGTTTTTTCTATGTGGTTGGATTTAACATTGGGAATGTCCCATAAGCCGCTATAAAAATCATCATATATCCTACCCCAAAAATCTGAAGGATTTTTACCCATCGGATTGCCGGACAACTCGCCTTTTTTATCGCCTTTAAAATGACGCTTGTTTGGATATTTAGACGGAATACGAACACTATCAAGATTGAACACATATTCGTCGGATTTTGTAAACCAAAGCAATGTTTCGTAGCGTCCGGAAAACCTTTTGCTCGCATGGAGCCCATGGCCGAAATGCCATATAATACGGTTACGCAGTTTTAGCCCTGCGTCCTTAAAAATAGGATAAAAATATATATCGAGTGGGTAAACTTCCGACTTTTCAACATAATTTCCGACTTGCCAGCAAATGCTTCCGCTTGGCTTTAAAATACGAATGAGCTTATTTATCAATTCAATCTGCGAATCAAGGTACTCCTTTATGGATACCTTTGTCTCGTAGGACTTCCCAATGTTATATGGGGGTGAAGTTATTATTAGTTGAACGGACCCGCTGGGTATCTGCCGTGTAAAAGCGATAGAATCGTTACATTCCAGCACTACATCCGCATCTTCGTTAAAATGATCCGTTACCACTAAGTCTTTATATAACAATCCATTGATTGGCATGAACTAGACCTCTGTATATTAAATAGTATGACCATTATATATGGAATAATTTGGAATGTCAACAAGGTTGGTCGGTACATATCAAGCAAGCTACCAGCCGCTTGCTACCAGCCGCTTGCCGCCAGCCACCAGCCATCATTACAGTTCACGCCTAATTTAGTCTAATATTCATTTTTATTTATATTTTACATTTATATGCTTATTTCCGGGGCCCAGAAGAGGTCCATGCCGAAGCCGGGTTTTTCGGGGAGATTCAGGACGCCGTTTTTGAGGATATAGCCGCTGTAGTCGACGCCCTCCGATTCGCCCAGCACGGCTTCGATGTAGTGGACGTTCAATGGGTACGCGGCGGCTATGTGCGCGGAGTAGTGGGTCTTTATCACCTCGCCCCAGGCGTGGGGCGAGGCCATGTACCCGGCTGCGGCTAGCCGTTTTATCAGTTTGCGCCACGCGGTGAAACCATAGCCGCATATGTCGGGCTGCCATACATCGAGCAACCCCTTCCCGGCCAGGTCGAACAGCAGCCCGATATCCGTGCGCGATTCGCCGTCGGCGATATACGTACCGGGCATATGTGTGTTCAAATATTCACGGAGCTTGCGGTTGTCCGCCTCGCACTCGCGGAAAGGCTCCTCGATCCAATAGAGCGGGCAGCCACCGATCCCGTCGATATAGCGCTCCATTGATGCGGGGGCGAAGCCGTCGTTGCCGTCCACCATCAGCACGGCGTCGGGCAACGCTTCGCGTATTTTACGTGTGATTTCGATGTCGCGGGCGATGCCTGCCGCCTCGGGCGCCATCCACTTGTGCCCCCTGCCGATTTTGATCTTGAATGTACGGTGCCCCAGTTCATAATCGGACAGGCTGTCTTCAATGACTTTTTGGACGCCGAAAGGCTTGTCCTCCGGGATTAGGTCGTTCATATATATCGCGCCATCGTACACGCGTACAGAGGATGCGGCGTCCGGGTCGATCATACGCCTGACCGGGATGCCCAAAATGTTACCGGCGAGGTCGTGCAGGGCAATATCGAACGCGATAAACATATCGTCGGTCAAACCGGATTCCGCCGCGAACACATCGGCTATGGATTTGCCGGTCAAGGCGTCGACGAGCGCCGCGTCGACGGGCGGCTTTCCGGCACTGCCGCGGCGCATGAGGGCGCCCCAGCCGGAGGCGCCGTGGTTGGTGTACAGTTGGGCGACTGTCGCCTCCCCGCCGAAGCCATGGTACCCCAGCGCGGCGTTGTAGCCGTGCAGCCTGGGGTAGCGCGCCCTGAACCGCTTGATTTTCACATCGGTAATGATATGGCGCCGGAGTTCGTCATTATATTTTATATACTGCTCATTATATGCGTCCATATGTGATGGGTACATACGTGATGGATCCATGTACGTTTCGCCTCCATTTCATTGTTCGCGCAGTCGTGCGGTGGCAATATGTTTCCAAATAATATAACATAATAATATATGTAATTTATCATAATATGCAATTTATCAGATAGCATTTTGGAGGTTTATAGTTATGACGCATAGGGAGCGGTTCCATAGCGTGGCGCGGCGCGAGCCGGCAGACCGCGTTGTGTTTGATTTGTGCGGATCGCCGCAGACAGGCATAGACTACCCGCAGACCCGCGAGGCGCTCGCGGCGCATTTGGGCGTGTTCGGGCCCAAACAGGGGCCCTGGCTCATAGACGAGCGTATCTTGGAACACTTTGATATAGACACCCGCCTCGTCGGTGGCATGCCCACCCCGGAAACCGTGCACTGCCGGCTGGAGGGCGACGTCCGCTACAACGCCTATGGCATCGGCTACACCATGATTAACGGGCATTATGAAATCTGCAGCAACCCTCTCAAAGGCTGCACTCTGGACGAGATGCTCCGCTATCCCATGCCGGAAGCGGCTCATGTCGATCGGGGCAGGGTACGGGCATGGGCGGAGGACGCCCGCCTCCTGCACGAGCGGACGGACTATGCAGTCGTGGCGGAACACCCTGTTTTGGGCGTATTCGAAATAGGCTGCTGGATGCACGGCTTTGACGACTACCTCTACCGGCTGGCCGCCGAGCCGGAGTACGTGCACGCTTTTTCCGGGCGCATACTGGATTATCAAAAAGCCGTCATCGATATTTATTACGGGGCGCTGGGCAGCTATATCGACTGCACCACATCCGGCGATGATTTTGGCATGCAGACAGGGCCGTTCATGTCCGCCGAAATGTTCGGCGAGCTGATTGCGCCGTATTTAAAGGAGCGGATTTCATACACAAAGCGCCATACCGACGCGGTGTACAAGCACCACACATGCGGCTCCGTGCACGCGTTCATCCCGCAGCTTATCGAATGCGGCGTGGACATACTAAACCCCATACAGCCGGGTACATACATGATGGAACCTGAGCGCCTGAAAGCGGATTTCGGGGGAGGCATCGCGTTCTGGGGCGGCATCGACACGCAGCACCTCCTGCCGGAAGGCAGCGTCGAGGACGTAAAGGGCGAGGTGAAGCGGATACTCGCCATCATGGAGCGGAGCGGTGAAAACAAAAAGAGCCGGACGGGCTATATTCTAGCGCCCGCCCACTGCATACAGCCCGACGTCCCGCCCCAAAACATCGCCGCGATATACGAAGGTGCAAAAGAATATTACGCCAATGTTACGCCAACATATAACTAACTGCGGACGGTCAATGCAGACTGCGCAAAACAAATTAGTAGCTGGCAAATTATACTAACCATGTAGGGGCGGGCGCAGAGCAAATACGCGTCGTTGGTGTCGCCGTAGCCTTCGAGCACATATTCGTTTTAATCAGGCTTTCTATTTTTAGTCCCCTGGGCGACGGCGATTTTATTGCCGTCGGGATCGGCGAACCAAAATGAGTATGCCCCCCACGGGCGCCTTTCGGGCGGCGATATTATTTCGACTCCGGGAATTTCGCGCAGCAGCCGCGCGTACTCCGCATCCAGGTCTTCGGCAAAACATTGTAACCAGACATTTTTTTCCGTCGCTATATTCACATCGCCCGGATCATAGATGGCGATGCTGCCGAACCCGTAATGGCTCCCTTCGACAAACGGCTCTTCTTGAAAAACGGTTTTATAAAACTCCGCCAGGCGCGGCGCATTGTCCGTCACGATGCATATCCCACCAAATTCCATGGGTCTCCCCCTATACAAAGTTAATTCACAAGTTACTACACGATTTATTACACAAGTTGCTACACGAGTTATTACATGAGTTGCTACACAATTTATTACACAAGTTGCTATACGAGTTATTACATGAGTTAAAAACGAGTTATTACACCAGTTATTACACGTTGCGCAGCTTCAAGCCGCCGTCGACAAGCACGGTCGAGCCGGTCATATATCTGAAAGCGTCGGACACCATGCACGCCACGACGTCGCCCATGTCCTCCGGCTCACCAGCCCTGCCAAGGGGCAGCCTAGGCCGCGACCTGTCGCGCTCTGCCTCCGGCGTCAACTGTATCTGCCTCAAATCCTGCCTGCCAAGTTTTGTTATGATCTCCCCCGGCGCCAGCGTGTTCACCCTGACGCCATACTGTGCTAAATCCACGGCGAGGCATTGCATTAGTACTTCCTGCGCGGCCTTTGTGCTGGTGTAGACGGCGTGGGGCGGCAGCGGCCACAACGCGTTCACGGACGTGACGATGACGATATTGCCCGAGCGCCGCGCCTTCATGAACTCCGCCGCGCCCTGGCAGAAAAACAGCGCGCCTTTATAGTTAATGCCGATAATCCTGTCCATGTACTGCTCTTCCGACTCAAGCGCGCGCATCGCGTACGTCACCCCAGCGTTGGCGACAAGTATATCCAGCTCCTCCCCGTATTCGCGGCGGTAATGGGCAAAAAACGCGTCGGCCTGCGCCTTGTCGCTGACGTCCGCCTGATATGCAGCTCCGCACCCGGGCCGGATGGCGCATAGCTCCTCTTTGGCTTGCTCAAGCGTTGCCGGGTCGCGCCCGACGATTACGACGTCGGCGCCGAAATGCGCCAGCGAACGCGCTATGCCGAGCCCTATCCCGGAGTTCCCGCCGGTGACGACCGCTTTTTTACCATCGAGGCCGAACACATTTTTCACATAATCAAAATTCACAATAGCCACCTTGTTATCCTATTTTATTGCCGCCGTTCGGCGGGGGCAAGCCCCCGCCGCGTCCTGCCAGGCATCCCAAAAGCCACACTCACTGCGCCGCTGCGCAGCCGCGTCTCCCCCTAACTCAATCAAATAACTTCTTCGCGAGCGCCTCGTAGCGGGCCAGCAGATCGTCGACCGCAAACTCCGGATGCCCGTTGATGTATGTCAATACCTTGTTGTTGAATGGCCTGTACCAATGCCCCGGAATGGCGCCGACCCCGTACGCCGCGCCGAAGAGGCTGCCCACGGTCGCCGCCGTACAGTCGTTGTCGTAGCCCATGGCGACAGTCTCGCCGATGCAACGCGTGAAATCGTCGCCGCCAATCATGAGCCCGAAGATGGTCAGGCACGCGTTGTTGTTCGTGTGCACGCCGCTCATCTCCCCAAAGCGCTCGTCCACGGCGGCGCGCGCCTCGCGGTAGTCCTTTATCCCTTTGCCCGCGTCCAGCGCCCATGCGACGTCCCGAGCCAGCAGGCAGTCCTTCGGTATCTCGGCGAGCCCCAGCCGCAGCGCCTCGACGGCGTCGTTCACGGCAAACGCTGCCGCGATGGCGGCGCTGAAATACATCTCCCCAAATATACCGTTCCTGCGGTGGCTCACCCACGCGTCCGTCCACGCCATTTCAGCCGCTTTCTCCGGCAGCCCCGGCGCCAGATAGCCCCACGGGTCGCTGCGGATGTCCGCCCCGATCCACTGGATGAACGGGTTGTCCGTTTCGGCGGCTTTTTGCGCCGGGATGCCCGCACGCAGATTTATCAACGCGACCTCTTCCGCAGTGCAGGCGTACGGCAGGTACTTGACCCAGGCGGCGCCAACGTCCTCGACGGTAAAGTCCAGCCCGTACTCCTCGGCGATGAGCAGCCCGAGCACTGTATATGTGACGTCGTCGTCCACAGGCACATTTTTCAAGCCGGACAGGGTGTAGTCGTAGCAGGTGCTGACGCCGTAGCGCTTGTCGTTCGGGCGCTTGATGGACGACCAGTAGTTGACGGGCGGGAACGGATCGCCAATCCATTCGGCCCAGTCCTTCATGTCGTCAACTTTCCAGCCCTCGACGATCGCGCCGAGTGTGCAGCCCGCCATGCGCCCCAGCAGCGCGCCGGCCAACCTGTCCGCGTACAGCCCTTTGTCAAACGCCTTCCACAAAGCCTTCGCAGCGCCCGCTGGCCGCAGTTTCTTGATAGCGTCGAGCGCATCCGGTTCCTGCGCGGCCAGCGCGGCGTCTTCCGGCAAGCTCAAAAGCTTCCCCAGAGCCACGTCCAGCGCAGCCCCCGCGTCCGCTAGGATTTTTTCTATTTCGGCCTTGTCCGAGCCGTATTCATATTTCAAGTGCGAAAACTCCGATAGACGCCCGCGAATCCTGTTAAAATCAGGCATTTTCGGATATTTGATCGGATAATCCATATTTTCTATACCTCCACAAATATTTATTTCATTTATTGAACATTATGCCATTTAATGCGTCAATAATAAAATCATTATATAATTAATAATTATAAATTGCATTCGCAAAAACCGGAGAGGGACAATGGCTGCACCTTTATTAATTATTACATCTGCATCTACTTCTGCATCTGCACCTGCACCTGCATCTGCATCTGCATATAAACGATGGCAAATGGTATCGGTATATTCCTTTGCACATTTTATAGTGGATTTCGCCTGCGCTTTTTTGATGTTCCGTTATATCGCGGGGACGCCGGACGCGTACCTATGCGTGTTGCTATATAATTTTTGCGCCTTTGCCATGCAGATGCCGATAGGCATTATCGCAGATAAATTGAACCGAAATAACCTCTTAGCCACTATCGGCTGCTTTTTGGTCGGGCTGGCCCATGCGCTTGTTTCCATCCCTGTTACAGCAGTAATCTTTGCCGGGATCGGCAACGCCCTGTTCCACATAGGCGGCGGCGTCGATGTGCTGAACATCAGCGAGAAGAAGCTCGGCCCACTTGGCGTGTTTGTCTCGCCCGGTGCGTTCGGCATATATTATGGAACCATGCTGGGCAGGGGGAGCGCTCTTTCTGCCAATGCTGTTCCGCTTGTGATTATCGTGGCAATGTGTGCGATTTATACTGTATATAAATCGCAAAAAGGGGCGTATCCCAAAAACGCCGCGTTTTCATTGGAAGGGGCTGGCGCCCCGGACATGCTCATCTCAGCCGTCTGCCTGTTCCTTGTGGTTTGCCTGCGATCTTTTTTAGGGCTGGCGCTGGACTTTTCGTGGAAAAGCGCCGGGCATTGGGGAACGGCCCTGATATGCGCGGTGGTTTTTGGCAAAACCATCGGCGGCTTTATCGCAGACAGGTTCGGTGCTTTTAAAACGGCGCTCATTTCCCTGGCCATTGCAACCATATTGTTCCTCATGCCGCACATCCCGGCTGCAAGCGTCGCCGCAGTGCTGATGTTTAACATGACCATGCCGATCACGCTTTGGGTAATGGCGAAAATTATGCCCGGGGCAAAAGGATTTGCCTTTGGCCTATTGACGTTCGGGCTGTTCCTCGGCTTCCTGCCCGTGTACCTCGGAGTAGACGTTTCGCAATTTATATCATGGATATTCGCTTTGATTTCCGCTGCGTCCCTTGCGATTCTCCTGACGGGCCTGCGGAGGGCAAGGCTTTGAATATGGCGCTTATTTGGTCTTTAGCGATATCGTTGGTGCTGACGATTGCCCTTGAAACAGGGTTTTATATTATAACAAACAAGCTCAAGCAGTTAGCGAACGCGCACGAAAAAAAAGACTTACTGCTGGTTGTGCTTGTAAACGTGCTCACGAACCCCGCTGTGGTGCTGCTGTATTGGCTAGCGGTATCATATACGGATTGGAATACTGTTATTGTTTTGGCGCCGCTGGAGCTGTCAGCTATATTCATAGAGGGATTCTATTATAAAAAATATGGCAGCGGTTTTCGGCGCCCATATATGTTTTCAGCCGCCGCGAACACGTTTTCGTTCGGGACAGGTGTTTTGATCCAAATGTTTATTTGAGGGGGTATTTTATGCTTAAGCGATGCATTGCGATTATCATTGCATGTGTGGCGCTGTTGCCCGCGCTGGCCGCGCACGCCGACCTTGTCGCGGAGCCCGCAAATAGTTTTTTTGACCGATATGGGAATGACTGCGTGTACTTGGGGCGGAGTTTTCAAGTAAATAGCGCGGACGGTTTCGTGCAGATAAAAGATGAACCTGGGTCCAATAGAGGCGGCCCCGAAATGAGTAACGGCGAGATTGTATATTTAAACTATTCATGCCTTTATAAAGGGGAATATTGGGGACAGGCGCGCACTAAAAACGGGTGGGTCAAAATCGATGGCCAGCTATTAGTACTGTACGATTATGTCGCCTTTGAGGAAGAGCACATAGCGGATATTTACGATTATAATGGCGACTACGGCGAGATAGTAAATTCCAAAGCGGCGGTGGCATGGCCATGGCCGGGCGCGGACGAGCCGTTGTGGACTTTCGAGGATTTGGATACGGAAAATTTACGTGTCGCCCATGCTTATAAAGATGCGCAAGGGCGCGAATGGGGATTCGTCCCCTATCTGTACGGCAGCCCGAATATATGGTTTTGCCTGAGCGATCCGTTAAACAAAGACATCCCCGCCTTCAACCCTGCGCCGGCGCCTATGGCATGGGTCCCGGATACCGCGCATAACGCTATCGAAAATTCTGTTCCCCCCACGCTCATGTTAATAATCATTTTGGTGGCGGCGCTGGTGATTGGTACATTAATTATATTGAAAGTGTTCTGGAAACCGGTAAAATCTAAAGCGGAGGTAAATTGATGATAAAGCGCTTAACATTAATGCTTTTGGTGTTTTCCATGCTGATATCTCCAATGGCCCCAATGGCCGTATATGCCGACGCCATCATGGGCAATGAATTCAGAAGTAAAATTAGAGACAAATTGCAACCTTTAGACAGAAACAGATTTTACGTAAACGGGCCGGATGGCTACGTTACAATAAGAGAGGAACCACGATCGGGCAGCAAGCCGGTCATGAATTATAGAGGCGACAGCGAAGTAACATACCCAAACGGCACGCAAGTCCTTATGGATCAAACATATGTCCAAAATGGCGAATACTGGGGCATTATGGAAGAGGGCCACCATGTTATCTATCCCGGCTGGATTCCGATGGATCATCTTCTGCTGGTATATGTCCGCGAAGATTTTAATGCTGATTTTCAGGATAAGTTCTATAAATATGCCGGCAATTTAACCGCCGTCCAAGCGGCAAACCGGCTTGTGCTATGGCAATGGCCAGGCGCGGACAGGGAAAAAAGGGTAATAAATGCAAGCGATTTCACCCTTACAAATGCGCAAATCCTCTATGCATACAAAGACAATAGAGGACGCGAATGGGGATATGTAAATATTAATATAAGGCTAGATTGGGACAGATCCAACAGGCATGAATGGATTTGCCTCAGCGATCCCGAAAACAGCCAGATTCCTACTTTTCATCCCGCGCCGGAGCCAATAAAGTGGTCATCTGACGGTATTTATAAATGGACGCATGTGGATGCCCCCGATAATGCTGTCGGGCAGATCGAGCGGTATTCGCTGGCGCATATCATTAAAGTAAATTCATACGGCGGGATCATAACGTTTTCAGATGTGCCGAGAAACGCTTGGTTCGGCAACGCGGTAGCGTCTGCCTATGAATACGATATTATCAAAGGCAAGGGAGCCGGAATTTTTGATCCCGACGGTATTTTGACATGGGGGGAGGCGCTAACCATTGCGTCTCGGATACATGCAAACTATAAATATGGAAAAAATGAGGGCGACGATCTTTTGGCTTTATACGATCAAACATATAACTATAGTGTCTACGGCTTTAGATTTTTGTACCAGGGCGCCGTTAAATACTGTCTGTCGGAGGGGCTCATTGATATCGACGTAGGCGATATTTATATGGGGGATCCCTATTATGATTTTGAGACCCCTATAACCAGGGCCGAAATGGTTTACGCATGGGCGAAAATCCTTCAGCCGCAAGACATGCCTAAGCAAAACACGGTAATCACATTGCCGGACGTGGGCGCCAATGCGGATTTTTATGAAGAAATAATTTCATTTTATGAAGCCGGCATTATAGGCGGCGTCGATGCGCAAGGGACATTTAACCCAAACAACAACATAACCCGGGCGGAAGCGGCGACCATTTTTATGAATTTAATAGACGCAAGCACCAGGCACAGCGGCAAGATATACAGAAAATAATAAGGAATATTGGGGATAGGATATTTCGTGAATATTTTGGATATTACGTGACAACAGATTAATTAACATTCTTAAGGTGACAACACTAACCGGCCGAAATTTTTAGAAAACTTGACAGCTTGATAGCCTGACAGCTAGATAGCCTGATGCATTTGAGGGGCGATTTTTGTACTACCTATTAAATCGCCCCTGCACGTTATATTGTACGTTATAATCTGTTTATATTCATTCAATCAATGCATATAAAATTAATATTATCTATTAATAAGGCACCCTTATCCGATTTATTTTAAATACACATTTTATAAATATTCAAAACATCTTGCCAATACAATTCTTTCATGCCATTTTTGGATACCGGTTTTTCACTACCGCTGTCATAAACGGTTATCTGTTTTGCGATAGTTTCAAAATCGTCGGTTTTTACGCTTGTATCGCTCCACTTGGCAGGCGCCCCAATCTGCCGGAAAAAGGCTCGCAGTCGGTTGATCCCATCCATAATCAACGTGTCAGCCTCCCGGTAACTACTTTCCACACCCATGACATTAACCGCAAATTGTGTAAACATACCTATATTTTCTTTGTATACATATTCCATCCAGGCCGGCGTAATAACAGCCAGCGCCTCGCCATGGGCGACCCCGTATGTCGAACTCAATTTATTGCACATTGGATGGCACGCCCAAGCCTGCACTCTGCCAATACCTAACAAATTATTATGCGCAAAAGAACCACCAAGCCCAACCTGGCACCAAGCGTCATAATTTTTCGGATCATTAATGATAATCAGCGCGTTACTCATTATAGTCTTGAGTATTGATTCAGCCATGCCGTCAATCAAATCAGTATGAATTGACACCGTGAAATAACGTTCGAGTATATGACTCATAATATCCGCCACGCCAAAAGCTATCTGGTTTTTAGGCAGTGTAAAAAACAACTCGGGATTCATAATGCAAAAAATTGGCCTGATTAACTCGTTGCCATAGCCTTGCTTATGCTTTTTTTCATAATTTGTTATAACGCTTGAATTACTTGATTCGCTGCCTGCGGCGGGTATCGTGATAATATTGCCGACTGGCAATGTCTTTTCCACTTTTGCGCCTTTTGTATAGACGTCCCAAATATCACCATCGAAATAATAGCCAAGGCCTATTGCCTTTGCGGAGTCAATCGTGCTGCCTCCTCCGACGGCAAGAATAAAATCCGTTTTTTCTTTTTTAGCCAGCTCAATACCCTTATACACTAATTTGAGATCTGGCTGTGGAACAACGCCGCCCAGCTCTACAAAATCTAGTCCGCTTTCACGTAGCGAAGCAACCACATCATCATACAAGCCGCTTTTTTTAATGCTGCCACCGCCATAATGTAAAAGCACTTTTGATCCGCCATAAGATTTAATCAGTTTACCAACTTCATTTTGCGCTCCTTTTCCAAATACAGTCCTGGTCGGAATATCAAATGCGAAATTTTCCAAAACAACCCCTCCTAACAGATAAAAATTTATGATACGCGTATTTATTTTACCTTATTTTATATTATATCCATCAACATATACAATTGTTTCATCTGGGATCAAACCTATTGATATAAATCACGAAAAACAGCATATGCTTACTGGAGCCGCCCAATAGCCAATATGGAATTTCAACATATAACAAGAATTTCAACAGTTGATGTTGCTAGATTATTATTTTATCATGTCAGCAAAAGTAACATAGTCATTATTATCAAATTCAATGTCAAATACAGCGGAGAATATGTCTATGATTGGCAGAACGTCTCGATTTAATCAATATAAGAAAAGACTATTCAAGCTTATTCCATTATATGTAATGCTTATAGTCCCTGTAGCATATGTTCTTATCTTTTGTTATTATCCGATGTACGGCGCACAGATAGCCTTCCGCGACTACAAAACGAATTTAGGAATTACAGGGAGTCCCTGGGTCGGGATGAAAAACTTTATTACTTTTTTTACTTCACGCAATTTTCTCAGAATTTTGTCGAACACGTTGACGCTTTCCATATATTACTTAATAGCCAATACGCTGGTCGTTGTCATACTATCATTACTGATACATTCGCTCGATGGCAGCAGGTTCTATAAAAAGATGGTACAAACAGTTATCTATCTGCCACATTTTATTTCCATGGTTGTTATTGTCGGCATTGTTTTACGTATGTTAAATCCGCATTTAGGCATATTATCCAGGGCAATACAAGCATTTGGAGGCACCGATCGTGATCTAATGGGTGTCTCCCCGGCTTTCCCCCATATATATGTGTGGTCAGGCATCTGGCAGAGTGCAGGCTGGGGGACAATCATATATCTTGCCGCCCTTGCAAGCGCGGGAACCGAACTACACGAAGCAGCGATGATTGATGGCGCTTCCCGTTTTCGGCGTCTGCTACATATAGATATACCGACCATTATGCCAACTATTGTGATCATTCTAATAATGAATATGGGAACGATAATTGATATCGGATATGAAAAAATATTATTAATGCAAAACTCTTTAAATTTATCAGCATCTGAAGTAATTTCGACCTATGTCTATAAAATGGGTATCGCAAATAATATCCCCGACTACTCTTTAAGCACTGCCGTAGGCCTTTTTAATTCCGTCGTCAGTCTTTTTTTAGTTGTCACCGTCAATCAAATAGCGAAAAAAGTATCCGAGACGTCGTTGTGGTGAGGAGGGAGCCGTAGTCATATGAAAGGTGTAAAGCTCAGCACAGGTGATAGGTTATTCTATTTGATAGTCAGACTCTTGCTTAGCGTCTTCTTTCTTATCACATTATATATATTGATTTATTTAATATCCATATCCGTCTCATCTCCGGTCGCGGTGGCAGAAGGAAGGGTTGTATTATTTCCCGTTGGTTTCAGTCTTGAAGGTTATCAAATGGTATTTCGCAATAAAAGTATATTGTCAGGGTTATACAATTCTGTAATATACACGTTCTTTGGGACAATCATGAATCTGGCGCTCACATTAGTAACGGCATATGCGCTCTCAAGAAGAGAGTTAATTGGACGTAGTATTATAAGTTTTTTTCTGGTTTTTACGATGTGGTTTAACGGAGGGTTAATTCCCTTATTTTTACTCATCCGCAATCTTGGGCTGCTCAATACAAGATGGGCCGTGTGGTTGCCGGTCAGTATGAGTATATATAACGTGATCATCACAAGAACTTATATACAATCAAATATTCCGGATGAGATATTTGAAGCTGCCAGCATCGACGGTTGCGGTTATTATCGTTTTTTTATTCAGATTGTGATCCCACTGTCCGGCGCCATTATCGCAGTTATGGCGCTTTTCTACGGTATAGTTCACTGGAATGCATATTTTCGCCCGCTCATTTATCTCAACAACGAAAAACTTTATCCTCTACAGATGATTATGCGTAGAATTTTGATAGCAAATGAAATCGGCGCCGACGATCTGCTTGCAGACGAAAATACACAGGCGAATTTCGGTAGAGTGGAACTCTTAAAATACGCATTGATCGTCGTCGCTTGCATTCCATTATGGAGTATATATCCATTTATTCAAAAATATTTTGTCAAAGGCGTCATGATCGGATCAATCAAAGGTTAGCGAAATATAACATAATATACAGTACTCATAAAATAGGAGGAGGATCATTTTTATGAAAACGATATTTCGTATTATCGAACTTTCACTGGCGCTTATAATCGTTTTTTCTGCCTGTGCTTGCGGCCAAGCCACGACTCAAGGTTCGCAAACAACCACCCCGGCTGCGACAGCATCAGAGACTACAACCACGGCCGCGCAGATATCGGCAACTGCAGCGGGAAATCAATCTAACACACAAGCAGTTGTAACTTCAAATCAAGCGGATACCGGGCTTGAACTAACCGAAGACGGCGTGACTGCAAGGGGTGTGTTCCCGGTTGTAACCGAACCGTATACTATGACCATAGCCATGCCGATTTACCCGAATGTCGAGGATATCGACACAAACTATACTACCTTAGTTATGGAGGAACTCACCGGCATCAATCTTGAATTCATCCAAATGCCTTCTACTCCCGCTGATCTTGCAACAAAAGTCAATTTAATGTTTGCATCAAACGATCTGCCGGATTGTTTTGTAATGGAGTATCCCGGTTTCGAAATGCCGGCGGCTACATTGTGGGAAGCCGCGCTTGCAAAACAAATAGTGCCTCTCGATAAGTACATAGAAAAATACGGTGAAGGATTTGACAGCGCCATTGAATATCTTGGCCCGGAAAAAGCGGCATATGTCAACTCTATTCTGACTTTCCCTGATGGGCACAAATACACCTACGCTTATATGAACAACGTTGACATCGATATTTATTGTTTGATGACATGGGTCTATATACCTTGGCTGGAAGAAGCTGGCTTGGAAACGCCTAAGACGCTAGACGATTTCTATAATATGGCGCTGGTTTTTAAAAACCGTGGGCCGAATATCACGCCGATAAGCGCGGCAAAAGAACAGGCAAATAGATTTATCGCGTATATCGGCAATTGTTTTCAATACACGGATTTTACATGGCGGCTTAAAGTGGAAAATGGCGTAGTGGAATTTATCGCAAACAATGACGAATATCGCCAGACCTTGGAGTTTATAAATAAACTGTATGTCGAAAAACTCCTCGATCCGTTGATTTTCACACAATCAACGGCTGAATTCAAGGCAAGGCTCGCGCAAAACGAACTGACAGTTGGGATCATTAATCACCAATCGCCTTCCGCTTACATGGATACAACGACCGAACCTATGTTAGATTTTCATATCATAGATGCGCTAGAAGGCCCGACCGGTTTGAAATTAACCATGGACAGAGGCATGCAGGTAAACCACACATTTTGGGTTACCAGTAAATGTGAAATACCTGCCGCCGCAGTGAGGTTTGCGGATTATTTCATCACTGAAGAAGGACGATTCGTCGGTAGCGGTGTTCAAGGAGTCGACTGGGATTGGGGCGATCCGGGCGCAACCGATATTTTAGGCAATCAAGCATATTATAAAGTCTACAACGTATACGGAGCATTGCCTAGCCAAAATATGGGTTGGTGGATAGGCCCTACAAAAATTATGGACTGGCGTTACTCCGCTAGGCAGAACGATGATAAAAATCCACGAGACTACGAAAGCAAAAAATCAATTGGAGCGGATATGCTTAAAAAGAGTGCTCCAAAAGAATATGTACCAAATGCCGTGAAATTTGAAAATGAAGATGATCAAAAAATTGTCACACAACTTCGGGCAGATATAACGAATTATGTCGAAGAGATGTCCGCGTTATTCATACTAGGGGATTTACCTTTTAGCGAGTGGGATCGCTATGTTGATGAGGTCAATTCCCTTGGCGTTGAAGAATATGTGAGATTAATGCAAATATCCTATAATATGTTACAATAAAATCGATTCCGACAAGTCTTAAAACGGTACGATAAACACAACTCAGGGCTAGTGCGGCTCTGAGTTGTGTTAATTAAACGGAGCTCAAACGTGAAATATCAAGGTTTATTTAAGTATTTAAATAATAAAACATATTTTAAAACGTTCGTCCGATCGTTAATGCCCTATTTTATTTTTTTGCTGGCATTATTTTTTCTATTTATAATTGTATATCGACGGAGCGAATCCCATGTACGCGCCATTGAACTAACTAAATCAGAGCAAACATTGCAAAACGCCGTCCAATATTTCGATAATGAATTTAAAAACGCTTATTACAATTTGATATCAGCCGCTCAAGACTCTAACATACAGCAGTTGTATTCATCCTATGTCCGTGGTGAATACAAGGCCTACGGAAAAATGCTGATGGCGCAAAAAAGCCTCCGGGCTGCTACTAATAAAACTAATATTGTCATTGATAGTTTATTGACAGTCATTACGCCTAGTGAAATCGTATCTATTATTACATCTGAATATATTATAGACGACATCAATCGGCATTTAGATATGGATCTTTTATATATCGACGGCTTAAACCCGACTCAAATTATTACATGCTACAAAAACCATGACAACGACTATATGCTGGCTGACGGCTTTAATGATTCAATGGTAATAAAAATCATACAGAACGATATACGATGTATACCTTATATTGTACGGTTGAACAGCAATCTTTCGCTGAGTGGCAACGTCGTCGGCCTATATGGGATGATACTGTTGGACTGTGATGAAATCATTAACATCATGGCACCGGATAATGATGGAAATATTTTTTATCGAATTTCATATAATGGAGAGATACTATACGGGAGCCAAAATCAAGCGAATGTGGAAAGCACAAATTATAAATTATTAACCACTTATTCACCAACTACAAGACTGGAGTTTTCACTCTCAATACCAAACGAATTTTTATCGAGGAATCTTGTATATCTTTCTTTGTTTTATAAAGTTTGTCTGATTACATTTATTATCCTCTGTCTTTTATTTGTCACCGTATTAGTAATGTCTATTTTCATGCCATTGAGCAGTCTGGCAAATCGCTGGGATAATACATCGTTAAAAAAGGATATTATTTCCTCTCTATCCTCCGGGATAGATAGTTTATTATCCGACAATACTATCTTGCGTCAAAAAATAGCAGCTTGGCGTCCGGTCGTTAAAACCGAGGTGATTGGTAGGGTCCTGACAGGCGCCAGTATATCCGAAAATGAATTAGAAGTCATTGACGAGATCAGCGCAGATGCACAGAGCTGTTTTGTGATTATTGTGTTAAGCCTGTCTCATAATAACCAGGACATTAAGCCGGAAGCAAGACAATTGTTTTTTGAAACAATGCGATTCGTTATATCAAAATTCTACCCTCGCTCCCTCATCTATCCTGTAGATAAAAATAACTTCGCCGTGATTTTGAATTGTGAAATAGACACATCTGAAATCGAGCTTCGGGAACATGTTAAAAATATTCTATCTGAGCTTCTTGAAATGCGTATGTCTTTTTCGGCAGGAATTGGATCAAAAGTATTATCATTGGACAATATATACCTGTCTTATGAAAAGGCTTTGGAAGCAAGCTATGTTTCAAAAAGAGCCCTCCCTGGAACAATAGCTTTTTACAATGAAATTAAAAAACAGAAGCAATCATATTACTTTTCATATAGTACGATTGAAAAGCTATACAATGTTTTATCTTCCGCAGACTATCAGTCTGCCGTTAATATCTTGTCCCAAACCATTGGTCAAAACAAGACGAATAATACAAAACTCAGCAACGAGGATCTTACACAATTATTTTATGATTTGAGAGGAGTCGTACTTCGAATTTCCAGTAGAGTTAAAATAGATAACATATTAGAAAAATTACCGCGTTATCATGACGAAATCCTATTTGACGAATTTTTACCCTTCTGGGAATCAATTTTTTCACAAATCGCACAAAAGATTGCCGAACAAACCGGCCATAATAGTTTAATGAACCGGATACTTGACTATATAAACGCGAATTTTACGGATAATAATATCTCATTAAAGGATGTTTCGTCAAGATTCAATATAACCGATAAATATCTGTCAGCTTTATTTAAAGAAAAAGTAGTAGTTAATTTTTCTGATTATTTAGAGAATTTACGCTTGTCTTACGCGGAAAACCTTCTACTTCAAACTGATAAAACAATCAATGAAATATCCGAGTCTGTAGGATATATTACTCCCTCAACATTTTATAAAGCTTTCAAACGTAAATTCGGCATTACACCCACTAATTACTTAAAACTAAAAGAATCAGAACTTCATGCAAAATGAAAGAACCACTATATAGGGCAACATTTCGTCAACGCTCATATCATCGACACCTCTGCTCCACCGTTCTTCACAATCCGCTTTATATAGATTCCACCTCACGATGGAAACCCTTGCCGTTCAGCTAACACTTCCCTCTGTCAAGCGTGTAGTGGACTTCCACCACCAAGTTGTTGCCATGTGTCGGGCTCACATAAAAAGCCGACTGTAGTAATAAACAATCGGCTTTTCACTTAGATATTGACATTTACAATGCTTCGGATTGTCAATTCCCGCTCTTTGCAGCCATATATTCGTCTACTTGCTTTTGCAATTCCGCCAGGATTATATCTGCACCGCCATCGTTGGTCTGCTGGTCAATATACGCAGGTATAGCGTCCACACCATCTGTAACCATACCGTATGTCAAGGGACGGCCCATTTCGTTAATCAGCGATGTGCGGATGGCGATCTCATTCTTTACGGACTCAATATCGGGGACAAAACTGTCTAATGGGTTAATAAATTCTCCGGGCCCTTTCGCGTACTCCTCAACATCCCTCCAATACTGGTCAGGTTTCTCCGGGGACGGGGCGAACATGTGCGGACGCCAAAGCGACCACCTGCTCTGCCAGTTCATGTACAACGGGCTGGCGGCGCTGGAGCCCTCCGGGTGATCATAAAACCCGGTCTCCTGATCTTTAATGTATGTCTTACCCTCGATGCCATATTGATATATGTCATAGATTTCCTTATCGGAACCGGCCAACTCGATAAACATAATCGTGCGCTCAGGGTTCTTCGCGTTGGCGTTTATTACATAAAGGTTAGCTAGCGGGGGCTTTCGCATATACCCCTGATCAGGATAAAGCTCGCTCGTCCAAAGGTTGGTCACCTCGCCACGGTTCGGGAGTGACCATTCACCGCCCAGCGCGACGCCTCGGGTGTAAATGCCTTCGATAGGCGTATGCTCTATAGCCTTTTTATCGGCGGGTTCCGCCCTGTGAACGTCGATATTGTTTAATAAATCGCCAGGCATAATTTCTTCTTTGACCCATTTTGTCGCCCATTTGACAGCCTCATAAAAACATGCTGTACGCTCAATAGGTTCAAGCGTAATTTTCCCCGTACTCTCGTAATCTTTAATATTAAAGACGTAGCTGTAAAATGCGCTCCACATGTTGACATAGTCGGTACCGGTGCAAGAGATGATGGCCATGGGGCCATAAATCTCTGTTTTTTCGCCCTCGAAAATATGAGTACCTTCCGGGAGCAAGACTTTGAGCTTTTGGAACAAATCGTCCATGTCCTCAAAAGTCTTTATGGAGTCGTTCTCCAATCCTAATTCATCGACATGCTCCCGTGTGAGCGCGTATCGGTCCAGATGGGCGTGCAGGAACGGGTGATCATTGATAAGCACTGTCCATGGCATCCCGTATATTTCGCCTTTGGCTGTACGCACCGAAGCATCGACTCCCATATCTTGCAACTCTTTCCAGTATATCGGTGCATACTTGGGCAACAGCTCTGAGACGTCCAAATAAGCGCCCCGTTGTGAAAGCACAGGGTAGATGACCCAGTCGGCGTCAAAAGCCATATCGAAATCGTCCCCGGAAGTCGTGAGCACGGTCATCTTATTATTATAGTCCAGCGCAGGTACAAAGGTGATTTCAAACTCCGCGTTCAACCGGTCACGTGTGACGTCCTCCATATGCCTCCAGACATCCTGCACCATTGGTAATTCGTCACCCCGATAAAAGAACCGCAGTGTCACAGGTGGTAAACCGGGCTCCTCGGTTGTGGTCACTTGTGCCTGTACTTGGGTAGCGGTATTCGGCGTTTGGGACGTGGACGACCCCGGCCCCGCGCAACTAGTAAACATAGCTGTGATCAAGATAACCGCCGTAAGTATTGTTAATTTCTTCATATTCTTCTCCCTTCTTTCTTTATAGCCTGCCATTTTATGGCAGAACTATTTATGGCCAAATCAATAATGCCCAGTGTTTACAGATGTTGCGGAAAACGCCCCTACCCCTTGACTGCGCCGATCATTATACCTGAGATAAAATACCTTTGGACAAATGGATACACCAATATAATCGGACCTATTGTCACGCAGCAGGTAGCCAGCTTGACACCTTCTGTCGGTATGGAACCAATTGCCATCTCGCTTCCTGCCGTCGGGTCGGACCTCAGCGCAAGGACATTAGATACAATCTGACGTAGCATGAGTTGTAACGGTTGTAACCTTGATCTGTCAACGAGCATCAAACCGTGCCACCAATCATTCCAATACATGAGGCATATAAATAGAGAAACCGACGCAAGCACGGGCGTAGACAACGGCAGTATGATCTGCCAAAATATACGCAAATCCCCTGCTCCGTCAATCCTGGCTGATTCGCTCATTTCAATGGGCAGAGAATAAAAATAGTTCCTCAGCAAAAAAACGTTGAACGCGCTACACAGCGGCGGGATAATCATCGCTAACATGGAATTACGCAGATTTAAATAATTCACGCAGACAATATACCATGGTACCATGCCCCCGTTAAAAACAATCGTAACGATAGTATAGACCGATAAGGCTCGGTGTAGTTTGAGCTGGCGGATGGACAGCGCGTATGCAAGCATCGATGATACAATCATGCTGAAAAAAGTGCCAGCAAGCGTCACTGTGATAGTTACGCGGTAGGCGTTGGCTAAAATATCGCCGCGCCGAAAAAGTGTCGTGTATGCCGCCAATGAAAATGTCGTAGGGATTATCCGATAACCGGATAAAGCAATTTCCGACTCGTCTTGAAAAGACCCTCCCACCACCAAAAGCATCGGGATCAAGCACGCAAGGGTATATGCTGCTACGAACAAATAGACAATGGCTAAACCGACGTTTATTTTTGAGCGTCTTAATAACATCAAGCCAATCTCCTTATAAATAACATGGTAAAAAATTAAAACAACCCGCCGTTGTCAAAAAACTTATTAGCGACAAAGTTCGTAATAAGTACAAGTATCGCCGCTATTACCGACTGATAAAATCCGCCAGCCGACGCCATGCCTATATCGCCAAGTTGTCTGAGACTCCTATATATAAATGTATTCAACACGTCTGAGGTAGGAAATAGAAGCGCATTGTCACCTATGACCCCATAAAAGAAACCGAAATCAGCATTCAGAATCCTGCCCACCGCTAACAGGTTAAGGGTGAGTATCGTTGGTAACAACATTGGTAGGCTAATATAGTAAGCCATATGCAATCTGTTGGCGCCGTCTATCCTCGCCGCCTCGTAGTAGGATGGGTCGATGCCCGCAAGACTTGCAAGGTATAGCACGGAATTATAGCCACCCATTTTCCATACATGGATTATAGCCAGAATAAAAGGCCAGACTTCTGGCGTCGAATACCATGGGATTTTTTCGCGCCCCATATTGACAAGGATACGATTCAACGCGCCTGCGGACTCGGAGAATAAGGAGTAGCAGAACACGCTGACTATGATCCATGAGACAAAATATGGAAGGAAGCTGATGGACTGTGCAGTGCGTTTGAAAATTCGGATTTTAATTTCGTTTAGGGACAGCGAAAACAATAATGCGAAAATAGTCCCCACCACCATAAACATAAAATTTAATGTCAATGTATTCATGGTAGTGCGATAAGTGTTGGGGTTGCGGAAAAGATAAATGAAGTTATTATACCAGGGGTCTGCTATCGGGCTACCAATAATGCCCTGCCTGTGGTTATAATTTTTGAAAGCGATGATAATGCCGAACATCGGCAGATAATTAAAAAGAAAAAACAATGCGATGCCGGGAAGTGCCATCAGATAGACAAAGCCATATCTTCTTACTTCATCATAAACCTGCCTTGGAATTGTACGTTTTTTTCCCTGGCTGCTTTTTTGTGACGAAGCTATCGACGACATCGGCAAATCCCTTCTTATTAAAATATTATTCCAAAGTAGCCAAAGCGTCGCAGTTAGGGTGTACAACATAGCATTACGCACATCGTTGATAAAGTATAACCTATTCATCTGTTGCATACAAGATAAAAATAATTAGTCATATATACATATAACCACATTTAAGCATTTAACCCATTAACCGTATTAACTGCATTGCCAGGTCGTGTCGCATTGTACACCGGGTATGTCCATGTTATAATTTTGAACAGGGGTTGATCTGTGACAGCCGAAAATATTTATTTGTATCTGTTTTTGGTCGGCGTCTTTTTCACCGTCGGCAATTTAGCGATCAGCGGGGTCAGCCACCTGTTTGGCGGGCTGGGCGGCGGCGCGGAAACCGACGGCTCGGGCGCTATTGAAATGGACGGTGGCGGCGCGGAACTCGGTGATGCCGGAGGTATTGACGGCGGTGGCGGTTTTGATGGCGCCGGTGGCATTGACGGCGGCGGTGGCTTCGATGGCGCCGGTGGCGGACTCGATGGTTCTGGTGGTTTTGATGGCGCCGGTGGCGGTAGTGGCGGAAGCTTTGATGGGCTGGAGACAGGCGCGGGGCAGGCTGCCGACATGGGGTTCGACAGCGGCGATGGCATCGATATCGGCGCAGCGGCGGTTAATCTAGGGGTCACTACAGATATCAGCTTAGACGCCGACGGCGCTCCCGATTTGGACATGCCTGTCAACGCCTTGCGGGGCGCGGGCACGCAGCCGGGCGGGCATCATGGCGCGCACGACGGCGACAGCGCCGGCGACGGGGCCGGCAAAGGTGCGCTGGTCTCCGAGAGAAGGGGCTATGGCGGCGCAAAACAATCTGCCGGTGGGTTCAACCTACTGTCATTTATGACGGCGTGGCTGCCGATTCGGCCTACTGCACTTATCTGCTTTTCCACGGTTACGGGCGGCCTCGGCTCTATTTTTCTCCGGCTGGGATGGGCGGACATTTTGACGCACGTGTGTTCCATCGCCTCCGGCTATGGTTTGTCCATGCTGTTGGGCGTCGCGCTCCCCAAGAAATTGAGACGCGCGCAAAATACGAGCGCCGCCGAGCGCTACGAGCTGATCGGGCTGCCGGCGCAGGTCACGTCCGCCATAGTCGAAGGCGGATTCGGCAGGATTGCCTATGTCGTCAGGGACAATGCCCAAAGCGCCCCGGCGCGGCACATCGACGGCAAAAGGGTGCCACAGGGCGCGCGCGTCGTGATATGCGAAATCAAAAGCAATGTATTCTATGTGACCGAGTTGAATATTTAAAAGGGGGTTATGAAAATGCCTGAAGTTATTTTTTTCGCAGGGGTGACAGTGTGCGTACTGCTGGCGGTACTGCTCGGCATTACGGCGATGTGGAAGAAAGTGCCGCAGGACAAGGCGCTTGTGATAACGGGCTTGAAGAAGCGGGTGCTCACGGGCGGCGGCGGGTTGATGGTGCCGATGTTTGAGCGCTCCGACCGGATTTCGCTGGAGAACATGAAGATCGAGGTCCGGATCGACGGGGCTTTGACGGAGCAGGGCGTCGAAATATATGTGGACGGCGTATCGGTCGTCAAGGTCAAGTCCGACGCCATATCCATCCTGCAGGCGATGGAGCAATTCAACACCGGCCACGAGGCACGGACAATCGACGCGGTCAAGAACACGGTACGCGACGTGCTGGAAGGCAAGCTCCGCGAAATCATTTCTAAACTCACCGTCGAAGAAATTTACAAAGACCGCGAAAAGTTCGCGTCGGAGGTCGAGTCCACGGCGTCCGTATCGCTCGCTGAAATGGGGCTGGAGATCAAGGTGTTCACCATCAGGGACATCTCCGACAAGAACAATTACCTGGAGTCCCTCGGCAAGCGGCAAATCGCATATGTAAAAAAAGAGGCGTCCATCGCCGAAGCCGAAGCTATGAAGGAGTCGACCATCCGCACGACGATAGCCAGGCGAGAGGGCGAGGAGGCCAAGCTGCTGGCCCAGACCCAGATAGCCGAAGCCGAAAAGGAGAAGGAGCTCAAAGTCCAGTCTTACCGGCGCGAACAGGAAGTCGCGCGCGCCGTGGCCGACAACGCGTATGAAATTGAGGCGAACCGGGTCCGCAAGGAAGTTACGGAAACGGCGATGCAGGTCGAGATCATCAAAAAGCAGAAGGAGATAGACCTCGCGCAGCAGGAGGCCATGCGCACCGAGCAGGAGCTGGAGGCGACGGTGAAGAAGCAGGCGGACGCCGATCTGTATAAGAGCCAGCAATCGGCAGAGGCGCAGAAGTTCCGCGAAATCAGGGACGCAGAGGCGCGTGCGCAGTCTATAGATTTGGAAAGCCGGGCGAAGGCGGAAGCGTCCAAGATTCAAGTGCTGGCCGAAGCCGAGGCGCGCGCGCAGGCGATATCGCTGGAAGGTAAGGCAAAGGCCGAAACAGCCAGGCTGCAGGGCATGGCCGAGGTCGATATCATACGCGAAAAGGGCGTGGCGGAAGCCAATGCGATGTCGAAAAAGGCCGAGGCGTACAAAATGTACAACGACGCGGCTGTGACGCAGATGATCATCGAGCGCTTGCCTGATATCGCAAGCTCGGTCGCGGCCCCGCTCGCGAAGACGGAGAAGATCGTCATCGTGGACAACGGCGGCGGCGGGGGCGGCAGCGGCTCGCCATCGGGTGCGGCAAAGGTCACAGGCTATGTGACCGACATAATCAGCCAACTGCCCGAAACGATGAAGGCGCTGACAGGCATAGAGCTCACAGAGGTACTGAAGGCCAGGCTGTCCGGCGCGGCCGGTGGTGACGGCGGCGCGCCTGTTTCAAACGTAATAGATGCATGACAACGCACAGTATATAGGCGAAAATGGCGGCGATGCAGAACTGGATGCATCGGCCACCGAGCCCGGCGATGATGCTGACACCGAAGCAGCAGTGGACGAAAACAAAGCGGGGCGCTTTTTATGGCCCGCTTTCGCTTTTGCCGTCCCGTTTGCGATCCATGCTATTGCATTTGCCATAATCAACATCTCCCCGTTCGGGGCGCGGACAAGGAGCATGATGGTCATTGATAATTTCCATCAATACTCCCCGTTCCTCATCGAGTTCCGAGACATCTTAAAAAACGGCGGCAGCATGCTATATTCGTGGAATAGCGGGCTGGGTTCTAACTATTGGGCGCGCTACGCATATTACTTAGCTAGCCCGCTAAATCTACTGTTCGTATTCTTCCCCGCAAGGCTGCTGCCCGAATTTATCGTAATACTGTCCCTATTACGCACCGGTTTCGCGGGCTTAGCGTTTTTTATATATGCGCGCGAAAAATTCCAAAAGAACATCGGCGCCGAAGGGGTCGCCTTTGCCACGATGTACGCGGTATCGGCCCATACGCTGGCATATTATTGGAACATCATGTGGTTCGACTGCATCGCGCTGCTGCCGCTGATAGTCCTCGGCGTGGAGCGGCTCGCGCGGGGGCGGCGCGGCATCCTGTACTGCATTACCCTCGCCATCGCGATGTATTCTAACTATTATATCGCTCTGATCATCTGTATATTTGTCTGTGTATATTACATCGCCTATACCGCCGCCGAAGCCGCCGCCACATTTAAAGGCATTGTGCGCAACGCGGCTCGGTTCGCTTTATATTCCGTACTGTCGGCTGGTATCGCCTCGATTATCCTGCTGCCCACATGGTCGGCGCTCGCCGTATCGCAGTCCGCCGGCGCGAAGTTTCCCGCCCGCTTCGAATTCTATTATAACGCGTTGGAGATATTGTCCGGACATTTGTTTAATGTAGCTCCGTCCGTCATGTCCGGTAAGCCGAACCTATACTGCGGCATTACGGTGCTTATCCTGGTTCCGCTATATTTCCTAAACAGAAAGTTTCCCATCAGGGAGAAGGTTGCATACGGTTCACTGCTCGCGTTCATCATGCTGAGTTGCAATATTAATTATTTGAATTTCATATGGCACGGGTTGCATTTTCCCAACTCCCTGCCGTACCGGTTCACATTTGCTTATATTTTTGTCGTTGTGGCATTGAGTCTCAAGGCCTTTTTGAACATGGACGGCGTTTCGCGGCGCGCGGTCTTTATAACCGCAATAGCGGTGGGTGCGTATATGTTGGCGTTGGAAAAAACCACGCCGGACATCGCCGTACCGGAAGTGCTCTACCCGTCGCTTGCGCTGCTCGCTTTGTATGCCGCCGTGATCGGGTGGGGTATGTCTGCTTCGCAGCCACTGTCTGTTTCACAGCCACTGTCTGTTTCGCAGCCACTGTCTGTTTCACAGCCACTGTCTGTTTCGCAGCCACTGTCTGTTTCACAGCCATCGCTTGCGAAGATCCGGCTGGGGGCACAGGCTGCGACTATTGCCATGCTGCTTTTGACGACAGTCGATATCACCGTAAACGCCGGATTCGGCATAAGCGCAGCGGGCGCCGGACAGCGCGACAACTATATGGATAATATTGACGAAGTCCGGGCAGCGGTTTCGGCGGTTTCGGCGGTTTCGGCGTTAACAACGGCGCCTACGGCAGCAATGGCGCCTGTTGTTTCGATACCTAGTAATCCACTCGACTCTAACGATGCGCTCGCACCGGGCAGTTCGCAAACGCCGGACAGTTCGCAAACGCCGGGCGGCGCCGATTTTTTCAGGATGGAGTTCCTCAAAGACACGGTTTCCAACACTCCGTCGCTGTACGACTACAAAGGCGCGTCATATTTTTCCTCAACTGCTGTCCTTAAAGTGACCGACCTGATGGGGAAACTGGGCTTCCGCCCGTCGTCTGCATGGTATATATATAAAGGCTCCACGCCCGTGATCAACTCGATGCTTTCGATGCGGTACCTTTTAAGCAAGGAAGACATATACGACAACCCGCTGTATCCCCATATCAGCGAGCTGAACGGCATCAATGTATACGAAAATCCATACGCGCTCCCGCTGGGCTTCTTTGCTGACCGGGACGTCCTGTCCGTCAGCATTAAGCAGGCCAATATATTTTCGATCCAAAACGATTTACTTATTCGCGCCGCAGGCGGTCGCCAGTCCTCTACCGTAACCCCTGCGAACACCAGCGCCGACAGGCTCCGCGATGTTTTGTACCCGGTCACAATAACGCACAAAGAATCCAAGAACGCCGAAATAACCAGCCGCTCGGGCAATTTATACCACTTTCGCGTGCACGACACCGCCGAACCGGCATTTATCAACTTTACCATAGACAGCGCCAATATCAGCAGCAGCGAAAACAGAGCCGCTCCAATAACCACCGCCCCTGTCACCGCTACTGGTACCGCCCTTGCTACCGCATCTGCCCCCACCGCCAACACCTCCCCCACCACTGCCTCCACCTCCGCACCCGCCCCCCAGCGCCAGCGCCCGCTCTACCTCTACATGCAATCGCGGCAGATCGACTACATGTGGTACATTAAAGGCAACCAGTCGGAGGGGCACAGCATAAAAAACTACCCCTACATCATCGACATGCAATACTTCGGCGACGCGGATATAATCGAAATCAGCCTGAAGATCGAGGAACACGCCTCCGGGGACTTTGAGATGTACGCCAGTTACTTTGACGAAGCCGCGTTCGCTGACGCTATCGCAATATTAAACTCGCGCCCCTACGAAATTGATACGTTTTCCGACACGCGTATAACAGGGACTATTACAACCGAAAAACCGGGCGTGTTGTTCACGTCCATACCGTTCGATCGCGGCTGGAGCGTACGGCTGAACGGGGAAAAGCTCCCACCAGACGACATCGAGATGTTCGGGGAAGGCTTCATCGTAGTAAGCATCGACAGCGCCGGCACGCACGCAATTGAGTTTTCATACGCACCCGAAAATTTCTACGCGGGCCTTGCCATATCGCTGGCCAGCCTCGCGCTGCTCTGCGCCCTCGCCATTGTCGGCGCCAAACGGCGCCCACCGCCATTAAATCAATTAACCAATCAATAATATTTGAAATACCGATTATGGGCAGGCTTGAAAATTTATAGAAGGAATTTAATTAAATGTTCAACGAAATTTGTATTTACGAAGCGAAGATTGACAAACAGGATGAAATAGAAGCTCTGATGAGGGAAGTCGCCGAGTTCTACATCGCCCAGCCGGGCGTGATCGATGTCAAGTACATCAAGCGCACGCACCGCCAAAAGGACTTCAACGCGGTAAAAGCGGGGGAGCCGCCGATCCGATTGACCCGGCAGGTCGGCAAGGTGACATATATGCTGTACCTGGTGGTCGAGGACGAGGAAGCCCACGCTCGGCTATATA
Source organism: Oscillospiraceae bacterium (assembly GCA_009777515.1). Lineage (GTDB taxonomy): Bacteria > Bacillota > Clostridia > WRLR01 > WRLR01 > WRLR01. Next base: position 48,855 of record WRLR01000005.1, read on the forward strand.
AACCAGCGCTCGAAATGTTCTATAAACGCTGGAACCGGTGCCTGACTACAATGCCTAAAATACTGCTAGGCGAAAATATAGTATGAAGCGGAACAAATAATTATGATTGAAAGATTAGCTTGTCGCCTTGGACGCAATGACGAGGCGCCAAATATTGAATTGGCCGAATATCTATGCCTAAACAATGACACTGTTGGCATAGAAGAGATTGTCGGCGGCATCAGGGGCAAAGACAATGCCGTCGCCAATGACTGCATCAAGGTACTATATGAAATAGGCGAAAGGAAGCCGGAGCTGATCGCGGCATATGCGAACGATATCATTTCATGCCTGCGCTCAAAAAACAACAGGTTGGTATGGGGCGGCATGACGGCGCTGGCAAAAATCGTGGATATTGCCGCAGCGCCGATTTACGCTAGACTAACGGATATCCTGGCCGCATATGAGACCGGTAGCGTCATCACCGTCGACAACAGCATCAGCGTGTTCGCTGGTTTGTGCAAAGCAAACGAAAGTTACTCCGCTATATTGCTCCCGGTGCTGATTCGGCACTTTCATGATTGCAAGCCCAAAGAGGTAGCCCAGCACGCCGAAAGGGCGTCTGTGTGCTTTAACAATACAAACGCAGGAGATTTTATTGCTGTTTTGGAAACGCGGAAGCCCCATTTGACACCGGCAAGCCGGGCCCGCATAGAAAAGATGATAAAAAAACTGCGCCATGACCGGCTCATGTGAATAAATAAATTGACTTTATGCATGTAATATGTAATATTATATGCAGCACTGATTGAGGCTATGCATGAAACAATTTGATTATTCATTTTTGGAAAAAGGCTTGCTACCGGCCAGCCTTGTGAATGTGGTGGGCGCCATTGCTGATCTGCGTGCGCGTGAGAGCCGGTTGAAAGAGCAATATCCGGATGTATTCACACGGCTTGAAAGCATCGCGAAGGTACAGTCCGTCATAGGATCGAATGCCATAGAGGGGATCGTCACCAGCGATCAGCGCGTCAATGAGATCGTCAACCAAAACAGCGCGCCGCAAAATCACAACGAAGCGGAGATCGCCGGATACCGCGACGCTTTGAATTTGATACACGAAAACCATGACAGCCTCGACATCCGCGAACGCGATATCCTCAGGCTGCATGAAATTATGCTGTCATACGCACCTGTGGGCGGTGGCGCATATAAACTGAACGACAATGTCATTATAGAGGTAGACGCGGCCGGCCAGCGGCGGGTGCGATTCGCACCAACCCCGGCTAATGAAACTGCCTCTGCGATGGAGCAGCTCATCCTTGCGTACATGGACGCGAGAAGCAACTACAACATAAACCAGCTATTGCTGATCCCGTGCTTTATCCTCGACTTTCTATGCATCCACCCATTTGCGGATGGCAACGGGCGGGTGAGCCGCTTGCTATCCCTGCTTTTGCTCTACAAAAATAATTATCAAGCGGGAAAATATATATCATTCGAGGAACAAATTAATAAAGGCAAATGGGAATATTACGAAGCCCTGCGCCTATCTTCCGATGGCTGGCATCATAACGCAAACAGCTACATCCCGTTCATAAAAAACTTTGCCGCCACATTGCTGTACTGCTACAAAGAGCTTGACAAGCGGTTTGGCGTCGTTCACGCTAAAAAGCTTAGCAAGCGGGAGCGCGTTGAAGCAACTGTGCTGAATAGCCTCCTGCCGATCTCTAAACAGGAAATAAGCTATATCCTGCCCGACGTCAGCCCAACGACCGTAGAGGCGGCTCTGGCCGCTATGGTCAGGAACGGAGAGGTAGATAAAGTAGGAAGCGGAAAAAATACCAAATATATCAAGCGAGTATGAAAACCCAAAACCGGAAAATCAGTAATACCTAGCTGTTTTCTTAATTTATCACCTATTCATTGTTAAAACATATGTTTCTGACAGTCTTCTTTATAAATAAATTACTGTTTCATTAACGTTAAAGTCAAGAGACATAAAAAAATACAGGGAGCAGTTTTTTGGGCCATCCCCTGTGTTTTTTCCTGTGTTATCTTAAATTATTATTCAATCAAAATCATGTAAAATTATTCAATCATATGCATGCTCTTTTGCCAAAATCTTTTCGAACTGTTCTATGGCTTCCATGTCTTTTTGCATGGCGCAGCGGCCTTCGTCGGCGAGTAGCTTGCGGGCGGCGGGGTCGCGGAACTTTTCGAGCCCCTCCCCCTCAAAGGCAAACCCTTGCGACCACAAGAAGCCACCGTATTTGGAACATTCATCGAGAGCGGCGGCTGCAGCGTCAAGCTCGCTGCGCCATTCGGGGTATTTTTCGGCCAGCGCGCGGTAGTAGTCCAGCGCGGCGTGGCGTTCCCATATCTGGCAAAGGCCGTCGCAGTATACGCCTATCCGAAGATAAACGCTGTCCATGCCGGGCTTGTCATCCACTAAAGGCAAGCCGGATAAGTCTTCATGCTCCAACATGTAAAGGTATGCCTCCCACGCGGCTTTGCCTGACGAAATGATTCCCCTGATTTTATCGGTCCTACAGGCGCGGGCGGTGATCAGTTTTAGTTGGTCAAGCACGCGTTGGCGCTCGGGGATAGGTTCTGACCGTTCTTTCAACACGATGTAATCGAGAATATCGTTCTGCCAATTATCGTGCGCGAGTGTTTCGACGTCCCTATGACCGCTGTTTTCGCCCACTCCGTCGACCGCTTCTTTGCATACGATTACATCGCCGTCGTCCTCGTAGCCGATTATTATGTTATATCTGTGGTTGCTTGCGCGTCTGGACAGCACAGGGTAGCCTTTGTCTATGCTTTCTGTGATATCGCGCTTGATTGCCTCACCGTCGGTGTTCATCATGTTTCCGTCTTTGTCGCGGTTTACGACTATATATTTGGCCGACCAGCCTATTGTTTTAATCAACCGCAGCTCTTCCTCAAATGGCGTTTCGTTGTTGTTTCCGAAGCATTCGCAGCCTCTCGACCCCACCCAGTCGCCTTCAATCCAGCAAAAATGGTTTGCCATGCCGCTGTAAAACGCAAGCTCGGATCTGTCCATTTGTGTGCCGGCGATGCCAAATGTCGCCGCCAATAGGTTGACGCCGAAGTCGGTTTCATTGCCGTCGTAAACGATTTCCGGTATGTTGGGTATCATCCTTCTGTTCATGTCGAAACTTCCTTTTTCGGGTAAATTTGTCCAAGAAGACACAGGGAAATACAGGGGCGGTTTTGCTAGGGGACAAACTCAGGGGAGCGGATCAAGAGAACCGTCCCCGTGATACAAGAAAATCGTCCCAGTGATACACTATATACCAAGGCTGTTGAGCCAGGTGGTTAAAGTATCTTTTGTCTGTCTTCCGTTCAGCATTTTGGGGTCTTTGATGGTCGCGGTTGAGTCCACGCTGGTTTTCAGGTATGCCATCGTTTCCCCGAAGCCGCTACCGCCGGATGTGGCGAACGGTACGATGGTCTTTCCTTTGAAGTCATAGCCTTCCAAGAATGTATTGATGATGGTGGGGGCGATATACCACCAAATCGGAAAGCCAACAAAAATTACGTCGTACGCGCCAATGTTTGCATCTTTAGCGACGATTGCCGGCCGCGAGGATTTGTCGGCCATTTCAACCGTACTGCGGGCGCTTTTGTCCCGCCAGTCCAGGTCGGGTTGTGTGTACAGCACCTGCGGTTCAATTTCATACAGGTCAGCGGATGCCGCGTCCGCCAGCGCTTCTGCTACTTTGCGGGTGACGCCGCTAGCGGAAAAGTATGCAACAAGTTTTTTGCTCATGATAATGCCTCCTGATTTATATATTTTGGTTTTTTGTGAAGCGGACGGCCGAGGGCGGCCGTCCCTACGATTGCATATATTGCAACAGGAGCGGGGTTTGCCCTATCGCTTGTGCATTAATAATATTGATTGGGCATACTTACTAATCTAGTTTTTCCGTCCAAATCTCGTAACCGTTTTCTTTGCGTTCGTATTTGTGGCTTGTGGATGCTTCCATTATGTCGGCGTATGCCCAGTGCGCGTCGTTTAAATCCGGGAAGGCAGGGGCCCAGTCCGGGATGTCCCCGATATCTATGGCGCGGTACAAAAGCCTGTTAATGACGCATACGGCCTCGGCGCGCGTGATAGCGGAGTCCGGTCGGAATGTCCCGTCCGGATAGCCGGATACCAAGCCATTCGATGCACCGACACCGATATGATCCTCCGCCCAGTGCCCAGCGATATCGTTCAATTCATATCTAATTGTGCCGGCGGTTAATCCGAACCTGCAGATCATTGCGATAAATTCTGCGCGGGTGATGTTGTTGCCGGCCCTGAACGTCCCATCGGCATAGCCGGTGATGATGCCGATGGACGCAAGATGTGTTACAGCATCATAGTACCATTCCGATTCGGAAAACTCAAACGAGTTGTCTGGGCGCGCAGACCTGCCTTGGTCGGCCAGGATGCGGAAAAGCATCGCCGAGGCTTCGGCGCGCGTGATGCTTGCGTCGGGCTGGATATCGCCCCCCAAATATCCGTACTGGTACGCAATATGGTCGGGGTTAAAGGCCATTATTGGCATGAATCCGCTTCGTTGGCCTATGGTAAATCTGGCGGAAACACCCGGTGGGTGTTGGAGAGAAGGCGAAGAAGATGATGCGCCTGTAGCGGCATTGGGCGTGTTGGCGGTGTCGGGTGTGTTGGAGATGATTGCGTCTCCTCCAGGTACGCCTTGCTCATCTATGTCCGTCTTGTCGGGCCCGTTTGCGGGCGTTGGCGGCGCAATGCTAGCGGGGGCGCCGCTGCTGCTGCCGGGGGCGCCGTTGCCGCTGCTGCCGTCACCTGTGCCACTGTCGCTGCCACCGCTAACGTCGCTGCCGTCGCCCCCGTTGGGCGGAGTCGGGGTTGGAGTCGGAGTCGAGGTCAGGGTCGAGGTCGGGGTCGGGGTCGGAGTAGGTGATGGGGTCTGGGGTGGGGTCTGAGGCGGCGATGGTATAGGCGTAGGCGACAGTGAGGGCGAGGGAGAAGGCGTAGGCGTGGGCGAAGGTGTAGGCGAAAGCGAGGGAGATGGCATGAGCGACAGTGTGGGCGTGGGCGATGGCGAAGGTGACGGCGTAGGCGTGGGCGTGGGCGTTGGCGGCGCAGCGCGGCGCGCGCCGATTGCGCCCAGGTCTATCCATTCGATGCCGAGACCGGCCGCAGCGGCCTCCGTCAACTGTATATTGCCGCCCGCGTAATCGGCAAAGCCCGGATTGTAGCTGATGTATCGGTTGTTCCCATATATGCCGCCATAGCGCGGATCCGGCGCCACGGCGCCGTCGGGCGGCATAGGCCGCAGGAAGTCGCCTGCGCCCGCCGGGTCAGCGATTATATGCAGCGGCACATCCATGTTCACGCATATGTTGTCGTAAACCGGCGCCATCGACTGCGCAAAGCTTTCTTTGTCATTCAACAGATATTCAAAAAAATCAAAAAACTCTGGATAAATGTCCCGCCACAATGTCTTATATACGCCGGACATGAAGTAATGCCCCACCGCCCATCCCCCGCCGGGATCGTCCACTACCAGAAAGTCCTCGGCGGTATAATCTTCCAACCGCCATAGCTCATGCAAAGCGCTCGCCATGACCGGAACCTGCACGTCGATAAAAATGTTGTTGGCGATGACCTCCGGGTACAGGTGGGGATCCATCACCCACAGGCCCGCAGGCGCGTTGTATACGACATTGCGCGTGATCTCCGAGCCGGGCCCCGGCCCGTCGATGTATATCGCCATGCGCGTCGGCACGGTTTCGTGGCCCCAGCCCCATTCGCGGATAGGCGTGCGTTGGATGTCGCGGATGATATTGTCGTGCACGCGCGTCCCCCAGGCAAGCCCGCCGTGATGCACCCCGAGGCCAGCCGAATCGCTCGTCCCCGGGTCGCACATAACGTCAATTATCTCGTTGAACGCGACGAGCCCGTCCGGCCCGTCATGGATCATCCCGATGCCCTGCGAAAATTTCAGTGTGTTGCTTAAAAGGCTGATACCGACGCCGTTCGCATGTACGCCGCCCATGCCGTTCATGTAGCCGGTATTTAATATCACATTGTTTTCAAACAGGAAATGCCCGCTTTCGCGGGTGGACACCCTGCCCGAATGAATTATAACGCCATCGCAGCCCATGTTGACAATGTCGCAGTTTTTGATCGTATAGTGCAGCCCGTTCTCCAACGCGCTCGGCTCGTCGGGTTGGAAGCCCCCGTGTTCGCCGTAATGCGCTGCCAAATACTTGCCTTGGTATGTGTATACCCCGGCATATATGCCTGTCCCGCTCATGTTTTTGATGGTCAGGCCGTCTGCGGTGAAATGGCTGCTGCCCTGGGGGTTCAGCCCGTTGCGCTTGCCTAACTCAAAAGTTAAATTCGAAAACGTCAGCCATGACGCATTGTACGCGACGAGCATATCCGCGTTCATCTTAGGCACTTTTAGCACCATACTACTTATGTCCGCGCTCGCCGGGGGGTAAAACAGCAGCGTGCCGGATTGCGGGTCGATGTAGAATTCGCCCGGTGCGTCCAGCTCCTCCGGCACGTTTTGGAAATAATAGCTGCCTGTTTGTGGGGGCCTGTGCGGGTCCGGTGGGAACTCGCCTTCCAGTTCGATGGTTCTTTGGATGGGATCGAAATGCTTTAAAATGAGATAGTCGTGCAGCCATTGGCCGCAGATCATACCGCTGACAAGCGCGTCGTCGTAGTTGTCCCACGACGCCACGCGGTCCGCTATCGGCTGCGGGACATAGAACGTGGGCGCCCCTGTGAGGCCTGTATGCGAGCCTCCCGCCCATCCGCCGCCGTCCTCGATGAATATGTAGTCATGGTACGGGTTTTCCGGGTATATCCCCGGCGCCTTGTTCGGGTAGCGCGCCATATGCAGCGGGGCGTCGTCCACATACACAACCCTTGTCGGCGACCGCATATCGGTCGTCAAGTTATAGCTGTAAGCCAACTCCTCTTTCGTAAAGCCGTTGTCCAGCAGGTTGATCATGTACACGCTCCCACGCGCGGCTGCAGGGATGCGCGCGGCAACAGGGTCGAGGCCGCCGGAGCCGCCGCCGGAGCCGCCCCCCGACGCAGGGGCAAAGTCGGCGCCGCCGAAATACAAGCCGCCGGTGAAAACCGGAGACTCGCCGGGATAAGCCGTATAAGTTATCGGCGCAGCGGCAGTGCCCGAATCGTCCTCGAGGAACCATACCGTGTCTTCCATATAATAATGGCCGCCCCGAAAGTAGACGGTGATCCCGCCGTCGGGCAAGCCACTCTCTTCCTTGATGCTCCGCACACGCTGCCGCGCCCCGTCCAACGTCTGCAGCGGCGAGCCGATTTCCCCGCTGCCGCCGACGTCGTCACCGTCCGGCGCCACATAAATCTCCAGCCCCGCCGATGCCACAGACCCCGCCGACGCCACAGCCCCCGCCGCTCCTGCACAACTAGTCGAAACCACAGCATCCGCAGGCAACGCGGCAGCGTTCGCTATTATAAATATGGAAAAAGTCAACCCTATAAATATGCTAATCTTTTTCAAACGACTACCTCAAATCTATTAGCTAACGTCAAATAGGCTACATATAGTTTTGTTAAAACGAAACGGAAAAGCTACAATAGCATCTATTGTATGCTTTTATAATGCTTTTAGAATGCTTTCAGAATGCATTTAGAATGCTATTTGAAAGTTTTATAAATACATATATCATGGCGCAACCTTTTGGGCAAGCACCCCATACCAGTTAATTACATCAAAGTCCGCATCAAAATTACCCGTCTTATCATTAATTAAAAAGCCTTTGCTCATCCATATGTCATCAAGGTCGATATACTTTACCAATGCAAATCCGGCATCAGATAATGCCTTTATTATATCGTTTCGCAACAAAGGATAATAAACAGGGCATGCGATAACATCATGGTGTTCATGTTTGCCTTTTTTATCCACACTGGTCACAAACGAAAATGTTACAGACCCGTTATCATGCCAGTTAAATAAAAGATAGGTGCTTTGGTGCTCATCGGATGTCATTATTCGAGGGTCGATAATATGGATAATGGCCCTCTCATGCGCAAGTACATCCCAATTCCGAATATCAAAAAACAATAGCCCGTTATCATTCAGCTTTGAATGGGCAGCCGATAAAAATTTTTTGAAGCCACATAAATCGACATGGGGGAGCGAATTCCCGGTCGATATAATGCAGTCGACATTTTCGCCTAGGATTTTATCAATTTCGCGAAAGTCTGATATAAAAAGTTTTGGGGCATACCCATAAGCATGAAAATTTATTTTTGCCCTGTTTAAAAGATTTTCGTTCAAGTCTGAGCCTGAAACAATATAGCCGATCTTTGCTAAAGGCAATGTAGTGCCGCCCGCACCGATTGAACAGTCATGTATCGTTTTTATATCATACCCAGTGAAAAGCGCTTCATATAGATCCTGAAATTTTTGTTGAGCGGATTCGTCCATGTTCTGATTGTATAACGCTGCTGTGTCGTATATTAATATTTGCGCCATAAGCTATCCTCTTTTTCACAGTTCATAGATATAATAAGCTTCCATTCTATTTATTTTAATCCGACAAAAGAAAGTCTATTATGTTTTGATACAAAATGCCTTCGTGATCCGTGATATATGTCTTATCCATTGAAAGTATTATCTTTTCGTAATTGTCTTTAATAGATTTAAGAGGGCGCAATTCCCGTTCCCTTACGGCTTCGCCTGTTATCGTTTCTGTTACTTGGATATATAGCCTCTTTGCAGGCTTCTCGGCTATGAAGTCTACCTCCATATCGCCAACCCTGCCGACATAAACCCTAAAATCGCGACGCAGAAGCTCAAGATACACAATGTTTTCAAGTATGTGCCCGCGATCTGCTTCCCGGTACCCGAGCAGCATATTCCTAAACCCCAGATCGACAATATAGCTCTTCTCCAATGTTTTCAAGAGCTGCTTACCTTTAATGTCGTACCTGCCCGCAGAATAGAAAACGAATGCACTTTTCAACATGTGGATATACTTGTCAACTGTCCTTCCGGCAATGCCCATTCCGGTTTTTTTCTTTATTTTTTGTATTTCGCCTTCGTTTGTCAGTACATTCCCGATGCTGTTTGGCGAGGTTATGCTGCCGATATTGTTGCAAAGGAAAAGCACTAATTTATGCAGCAATGCATGGTCGGCTGTTTTGTTCCGCTCCAACACATCGCGGAGGATAACCGTGTTGTATATGCCTTCCAGCGCCTCAATACTCCGCGCTTCGTTAAATTGAAACTGCCTGAGTATGGGCATCCCGCCGAACTGTAAATAATTTTGGAATTTATTTTCCATAGGCACATCGGGAGCAAATACATAAAATGAGAGAAATTCCTTAAAGGAAAGCGGCAGCATCTTGATTTCAACATATCGGCCCGACAGGAGAGTGGAGAACTCGGAAGATAACATATAAGCGTTTGATCCGGTGATATATATATCGACGTCAAAATCAAGCCTGAAAGACTCTATTGCCTTCTCCCAATGAGCGACAGCTTGAAGCTCGTCAAAAATCAAGTAGTTTTTTTCACCCTTGACTATTTGCATGCTCACATACTCATAAAAAGCTATGTGGTCGGTGTACGCCCGGAATCTAAGTGATTCCATATTCATATGGACAATTTTCTCTTGCGGTACACCGCTGCCAAGCAAATAATCCACAAATAGATCCAGCATTGTCGATTTGCCGCTGCGGCGTATGCCGGTGACAATTTTTACTACATCCTTGTCTTTGTATTCAATCAGGCGTTTTAAATAATCGGGCCTATTAATGCGTTCTTGCATCGGGATCGCCCCCTATCGCTCGCATCATATCAGAAACTTACTGAAATTTCAATGTTTTTGATATTAATGTCATAAACTTGTGAGCCATACAAGAATGCCAGATATTAATTGGTCATTTCATTTACTATGTAAGTAATACAGGTTTGGGTAACCTTGCCATTTGTTTAACATTTATTTTCCATCACAACCGATTGGAAAATATGTGTTTCTGCCCCCCTGCTGACTTCAAGCTGCTCAAAAGAGATGATATTGAAGTGATTGGCTAGCAATGTTTTAAGGTTCTTTTCGGAATAAGACGAAAAAAATCTGGAGGCTTTGGATACATCGTCTTTTATAAACTCGTTTTCATAATCAGCGCCGCCGTATACCCCCATATAAAATAGACCGTTGGCATCCAGTATAGCCCCAATGCCATCTAATACAGCAGGCAATTCTTTTTTGGGGACGTGCAAAAGAGTATTCATCGCCCAAACACAGTTAAACCGCTTATGCAACGCAGGCAATTCATAGTAATCAAGCTCATACGCTTCAATGCCTTTTTCTATGCACTTTTTGACCATTTCACATGACAAATCTATGGCTACGACATTAAAGCCGCTATCCATAAAATACCGGCTGTCATATCCTGCGCCCGCCCCGATTTCAAGCAAGTCCATTTTGCCTTTTTTCTTTGCCAAATCACTAAATTCCCGCCTGATTTTGACCTTCCAATCGGCCTTGGCGGACGCGTCGCGCAATGCCGCTTCCTGGTTATAAAAACTGCGCAAATTATCTTTTATCGTATGTGTATCCATTGACGCTCTCCATGTCCGGCACTCTTCATAAACGTTTGGATTTCTGTTATTATATGTTCACCTATGCATTATACAGTTTCATATCATTTATGAAAACAGAGGGGACGATGATAATTAAAGCATACACTCCGTCTATGCAGCCGGCGATAGAGGCTTGTTTCAAGGCTTGTTTGGACGCGCTCGGATGGGAGTACGAGCCGGATGGCAGGCACTCGGACATTGTAAATATCGAGGAAGCATATATGCGGCACGGGTGTTTTTGGTGCCTATACGAAGACGACAACCTGGTCGGCATGTCGGCGGCCCGCTGCATCGACGCCGAAAATAAAATCGTCGAGCTTAAACGGTTGTATGTGCTACCCTCGCACCAAGGCAAGGGCTATGGGGACCAAATGTTCCAAAACGCGCTGGAATATGTAAAGGGGCAAGGCTACAGGACGGCGATGGTCGATACCCGCCACGACCGTTCGGCGTCGCTGCATTTAATCGAAAAATACGGGTTCAAGCAAGCGGAGCGCTACAACGACAACGATTATGCAGAGCTATTCTTCGAGCTAGATTTGACCGTTTAGTATCCGAACGATTTCTTCGTTCACGTCGGCGAACTCGCGGATTTTGGCTGCGATTTTCTCTCGCTTCGTTTTGTCCCGCAAGACCTCCAGCGTGACATTGAAACCTCCGCCGAGGGCCTCAAGGCTGTCCGGGTCCCCGTTGCCCATTAATTTCATCTTATTATATAGAGCGCTCACCTCATCCAAGAAGCCCATATCGGGGTTAAGCTTTTGCGCTTTCTGCAAAAACCCATGGCAGCAGCTACCGTTGGTCGCGAGAACGCACACATAGTTGGTATGGTCGCACCATGTATCAAATGCCTCGGCGGCCATCCTGTCGAATTTGCCGTTCTCAATGTCTCTCGCCCACGCCCTGAACGCTTCCGGGCCGAAGCAATATGCGTCCGTCTTGATATGCTGCATGGGCGCAATGTCCTTAACCGCGTCGCGGTAGATTGCCGCCAGCGGATGGCTCTCTTTTTTATCGCCCACAAATACCCAGCCGCTTTTATATTCATAGCCATGAAAAGGCTTTGGTTCAAAAACCTTATCCAGCTCAATCCGCACCGGTTGGCTGCTGTTGCCCGTGATGTAGAGCAATATTTTTCCGTATTCCTCATATCCAACAAATACGCCCGTACTGCCCCCGCACCTGATGACTGGGACCCCTTTGTCGATATAGGCGATCAGCGTTTGCAAATACATTTCGGTATTTTTCGCAATCTCCCCGCCGGAAACAAAGGTAGCGGCATATCCGCATTTTTGAAAGGTTTTTTCATAAAATTCGGCGGGGTCATCCTCAGCCAAATAACCGGACGCGGAATCGCTCGATAAATTGGTAAAGCTATAATGCTGTGTGAACAAGTCGCCTGTCAACGCCGCGAATAACCAATAATCATAGTCCGGTTCGCCCAAACATTCCATTACATATTTGGCGCAGCCGTTGAACCAGTAGTTTTCGCCGAACTCGTCCGTGACAAGGCGGTGTATTATTGGGATCAAATTGTTGCTCTGTTTAGTTATCATGTTCAGTTCCCCTTCTTTTAATTTGCTTTTTTGCATGTCGGCGAGTTGCGAAATACGGATGGAGCGAAAATATATTTTGTCGCTGTCATACGACGCCCCGACGACAATAGGGCAAACCTCCTCGCGGCCCAAATCCATATGCATATATGGGAAGTCAGCGCCGCAATAGCGGACTTCGCCGTTTATAATAACGGCTAGATGCTTTGGGCCCACAATCCATGTTAGTTGGTTCGCTTCGTCTATATTAACCGCTCCGCGTCCCGGCAAATAATAATCGTCCCAAAAGATCGGCTGTGCAAAACGGATGGCTTGAACCATTTTTTCATTGTCATTATTCATGTTGATCCCAAAGCCCCTGTTGCCAATGCGACCCAAAGGGTACCCGGTGTCTTCGCTGTGGTATAAAACTATTCCGGTTTTGCCCTTGCCGGACGGGCGGAACTCCATGTCAATGCGGAACGGCAGCTTGACCGATACATGGGTGTTCAATACGGCCCTTAAAATCCACCCGATATATTCCGCTTCCCCGTCCTTGTTAATGCGAAAATATGAGTTGTTGGCGTGCGACTGCGTCATCTTGTCCAGCGCGACTTCGGCATCCCACAAAATGGGGTTTGCCGCTTCGATTTCCGCGACGGAAATGCCGACCACTTCCTTCGGCTTGTTAAACAGCGCAGGGTCGGCCATGCGCTTTTTTACCGGCGCCATCAGCGCGACGAGTTCGCGCTGGTCGTCAGGCGAAACCAGGTTCTCCAGCATGGCCGCGTGGCGCAGGCTGCCGTCGCTCAAATAATCAATTTGATAATATTTATTGCCGTCGAAATGCGTTATCAGTGCGCGGAACCGCTCGCCCAAGTCCTCGTCCAAATAGACGTTGATCGCGGCGAACAAGCCGCCTTCAAAAACATAGTCCGAGTATTCGCCGTCATTGCAAAAATCGTCGTCGATCCGCATAATGACAACGTCGCCCGCATCCGTCTGAAATTCAAACCGCTCGTGCTGCCCCGGTTTGCCATATGGCAACCCTTTCGCCTGCGCCCAACGCCAAAATCCCTCCGGGTCGGATGTACCGTCGCCCCGCAGCGACGAGATCACGCGCATAGACGGCAAAGTGTATATCGACGGTTCCGCCGGTTTAGCCAGCTTGCTCGATATAGCCGAAAGCTCCGCGAAGCTTGTAGCATTGCCACTCGCAGCCTTTTCGCTTGTGGCATTGTAGTTCGCAGCATTTTCGCTTGTATCTACGTAGCCTGTAGCCTCGCCACTCGCAGCCTCATCACTCGCAGCCTCGCCACTCGCAGCCTCGCCACTCTCAGCCTCGCTTTTTTCCAGCGTGCTCAACTGTTTTTCCATTTGCTCATATAAAATAGGCAGGGCTGAAATTTTAGTAACGCCGTTTTCTAGCATGGTTTGCAAAAAGTCATTCGTTATGCGTTTGAGTTCGGTCAACGCCCCGACTTCATCGTCGATTGCATTGATGCGGTTGACAAACACCTCGACCACCGTACTCATATCCTCGTTTTCATATATCCGGATAATGTCCTTAACCGAAATCTGCATTTTTCTAAGTATCATGATTTGCTTGATACGCTCCACTTGTGCATCGCTATAATACCTGTAATTATTTATATCATCGCGTTTCGCCTCCAATAATCCGACGCGCTCGTAATAACGCAGTGTTTTCGACGTCACGCCAAACCGTTTTACGGCATCGGTTATACATAATCCATTCATTGATTAACCTCCATATATACAATATAGTGGTTGCCCTAAGGACAATGTCAATGGGTTAATATAATTTTATCCGGGAATTTTTTAGAACGTTTCGACGCAAGCTTCTCGCAATGGCTGGGTCGGGATAGAACATTATAACAGGAGTATCAAATTATATACTCATATAGTTATATATTCTTGTTATAAAATAAATTAGTTGTTTTCCAAGCCAAAATGGCGTTCCAGCGCGCGCTGGGTGGACGCGACCGTGCTGGTTTTCGTCCGCATTATATAGAACAAGCCGCTGCTTTTTACATCGTCGATGGTTCTTTGGGCGCCAAATCTGAACACATTTTTCATGTTTTCCAAAGCCATTTCCGGTTCTTTCAACCGCATAATGGCTTCATAGATGTCCCGGTGGTCGTCCCTGTCGAAATAGTCCTCCGCGATCAGCTCGGGCGGCGCGAGCAGGCATGCGATCCTGTCGGGCGGGGCCAATTGTTTAACCAGCTCACACGTGAGCCCGGACAGGCCGATATCCGCCACGACAGTGTTTTGCTGCGCATATTTGATAAGCTCGATAATGGCGTATTCGAAATACTCCTTATATCCTTGCTCGAGGGAATCGTTATATTCCTCCGGCGGCCTGTTGAAATGGCGCTCCCAATCATAGCCTTGGCTTTGCGATTGAGTGTTATCCGGCGAGTTTTTATGCCGTTCGTCGCATATGCTTTGCCAGTGCGCGAAATTTTCTTCGTGATAATTATCGTTGAAATGCGTAAACCCGTATTTTTGCGCCAACGCGGCGGCCATAGTCGTTTTGCCGCCGCAGGCTGTGCCGACCAAAAAATAGACGTTTTGCAAATTGAACCTTAAAATATCTTCCGAAATATTCATTAAAAACCTTTTTTATATATTTTCGATTTGGAGGGGCGCGTCGACAAATACCGTCAATGCGCGGGGCAGCACCTCCACGTCGAGTGGGAGGGGCAGGCCCGCCTCGCCGTCCTGGGTGGTCAAGAGCGGGTGCGGGCTGGTAAACTTGAAGCGGCGGGCGCTCATACGCTTGAACCAGCGCCCGTCCTCGATGTTTTCACGGTTGATGATCTCCAGCAGCAGGCCGGGGAGATCGAGCGGCGGAACGTCCCGGATCAACAGCAGATCCATGCAGCCGTCCATCATACTGGCCTTTGGGTAAAGATTGGCCAGCCCCGCCGCCTGGCTGCCGTTTATCAACAGAAAAAGCAGGAAAACGTCTTCGATCACTTCTTCGCCATCTGTCTCAATCCTCAGCGGGAAAGGGCGAATGTTGGGCAGCTCGCCCAAAGCGGAGATATAATATGCCAACAACCCGAGGCTCTTTTTCAACTGGCTGCTGATAGTATAAGAGATGTTGACGAACATGCCTGCGGCGCAGGTGCTGAGGAATATGTGTTCGCCGTTTACCCTGCCAACATCCAGGGCGGCCGTTTCGCCCTTGGCGACCACGTCGATGCATTCCCACTCGTCTTCGGGCAGATGCAGGCTTTCAGCGAAGTCGTTGCTGGTGCCGGACGGCATGATGCCCATCGGCAGTGAGGGGCGGTGCGACAGTACCAACCGTGCAATTGAGCCAATCGTGCCGTCACCGCCGGAGACGATGATAAATTCCACCCAGGGGGACGCGAGCAGCCGCACTAAAAAGTCTGTGAACCCCGGAGAAGGTCCCAGGCGGACAGGCACCAGGAACAGGCCCTTGGACATGCCGTGGGCTAATAATTCGTCCAGGAAATCCGGGACTTTTTGGCTGCCGGAATCGGGATTGTATATCAACAAACCGATACGCATGATTATTAAGGCGCCCCCTTTTCCTAATAATATATCATATATTATCAGAAGCATAGTAGGGCGCGATGTCCCGTCATCATATTTGATGTTTATCGCACCATGCAACGGGCGACTTGCCTATACCTGCGTAGGGTGCGATGTCCCGTCAACATAGTTGACGTTTATCGCAACGTGTACCGGATGCCTGCCTATGTCTGAGTAGGACACAACGACATCATGATAAATACACAGACGGCGGTCGCAACTGTGACGCGCCGGCATTTTTCAATTTGAACTGCGTCATCAGGCTGCGCAGCGTGGCCGACTGCGAACTCATTTCCTCCGACGCCGCCGCGCTCTCCTCGGCGGTCGCACTGTTGTGCTGCACCACGCCGGCCACTTGCTCGACGCTACTGTTGATCTGCTCGATGCCCCGCAATTGTTCTTCGGACGCGCTGGCTATCTCCACGGCAATTTTGTTGCTGTCGTTCACCCCGGCGACTATCTCTTCAAGGCTCGAAGCAGTCTCGCTGGCGATGCTGACGCCTAAAGTGGCCTTTTCTATCGAATTTTCTATGAGCGCCCCTGTGTCCTTGGCCGCTTCAGCGCTTTTTGCGGCCAGGCTGCGGACCTCTTCGGCGACGACGGCGAAGCCCTTGCCGTACTGCCCGGCCCGCGCGGCTTCCACAGCGGCGTTGAGGGCGAGCACATTCGTCTGGAACGCGATATCGTCTATGACTTTGATCACTTTACCTATAGAGCTGCTGGCTTCGCTTATCTCGTTGACCGCCGCCATCATCTCGCCCATCTGGCGGTTGCCGTCAACCGCGCTGTTCATTATGTCATTTGCGAGCTTGGCCGCATTGCCCGCCATGCTTGCGTTTAACTTGGTATGTTCCGCTATTTCGGATATGGAGGCCGACAGTTCCTGTATTGACGCGGCCTGCTCCGTAGCGCCGGACGCGAGCGACTGCGCGCCGTCCGCAATCTGCTTCGCGCCTGCGGACACCTGCGAAGCGGACTGGTTAATGTCATTGAACATCTCATTGAGTTTCGCGCTCATATCGCATAACGAGTTGCCCATGACGTCGCGATCGGACAATGGGAGCAGATCGTTAGTTAAATCGCCGGTGGCTATGGTCTCCAGCACATGGCTCACCTTGTTTATACGATCGACAAACCCGGTAAACGATACAATAGTCTGCCCGGTCTCGTCCCTATTTTCGGCGTACTTGCGCAGGGCCGCGTCGTCCTCCGGCGAAAACACGATGTCGCCTGTGGCGCTGGCTTTTATCATAATGGCGGAAAGAGCCGACAGGGGCTTGCTAAATGATTTTCCGATATAGCCGCTGATTATCACCACAATGACAATGCAAAGCGGGAAAATAACCGCGAACCTGATAAATGACAATTTGATTTCCGCGTTATATTCCGCTTCCGGCGCAAAAATCAACACATTATAGCCGTTAACCAACCTTCTGTGGGCGACCTTAAAAAGCGCGCCGCTTATTTCTGCGTCGGCCACCTCGTCAATGCCGTCGCCGGCCATCGCCGCCAATTTCGCCCTGTCGCTTGACGCAAGCCGGTTAATAAAGTCGTTGCTCTCCAAAATTTCGTTGTAATTATCTAGGAGGACCGCAAAGCCGGTGTCGAAAACTTCTATGCCATTGACCACGTTAACTATTCCATTTATTGACAAATCCACGCCCACCACGCCTACCTTCACGCCGCCTATGAACACAGGCTCGACATAGCTAACCATGAGCACGCCATCAAAGACATATACATGCGTCCAGTAGGGCTCGCCTGAGCCGAACGCGCCGTAGAACCAATTCATGTCCTCGGAGTCCTTTTGCATATAGTCTTCGTATGTCTGCGGATCCCCGTGGACTATGCCGCCATCCGTTTTGTTGTAAAATATTTCGCTGACAAGCGGAAACCCGGCCAGATCGGGATCAAGCGCAAAATATGCGGCTTGAATATAGTCTGCGCTGTTTGTCGTGTTGAAAATGAAAGTGTCCATGATGGATTTTATTTCATCGTTAAAATAACTCTCCGCTCCATTTTTGTACTTGTCGATCTTAAAACCCGATTCGACCATGTTCCTCATGTCCCCGACCCTATATAATGCGTTCGTGAACACGGCGTTGCAGGTGTCGGCAGCATTGTTGGTTTTTTGCTGAAGCATCAAGACAGAATTACTATTGATGAGAGCAATGGTGCGCACTTGATAATAAATCGAAACCGCTCCGGCGACAACCAATACAGAGGCTACGACGATGGCGGCTACTTTCCATGATATCTTCTTTATGTTAAGGATTTTCAATGTGACCTCCGGCATCAAATTATCCTTATATTTACCATAATAATAAAGGCATAAACGGATATAAGCGGGCGCGGAGGCGCGCGGACGTTAGTGTGTAAAATGCCAATGTAGGGCGCGACGCCCCATCAACGTAGTTGATGTTAGCATCGGAGTTGATGTTTGGCGCGCCGCAGTAAGGCACGATTTTGTCAATTATAGCAATTATTTATCTCATAAATATCCAGCATATTTATTATGCAACTTTTTACCGCCGATATTCGTATTTGCGTCGCGCGGCAGGGCGCTTCGGGGGCGGGGTATGCCCGCGTCGTCAGCGCATATCGTGAATCGATATATGTCTCGATTGATGTGCCATCTACGTATATGCGAATATGGTGCGCGTCTTTTTTTGTTATGTCAAAATGAATGGTTTTTTTATCGGCATTTGTTGCAAGATAGTTATTAAATTCTATATGTCCGTCTGAGATCGTTATGTTGACGTAACCGGCTTTGCATATTAGCAAGTCAAACGACGCTTGGCCGCCGCACGCTTGGAAACCTGCGTCTATCTCATAATGAGGCGCCTCGGCCACATCCTCCGTCGACCCCGTAACTTCATGATAGTGAGCCAGATGCCTGCCCCTCAGCAAATCCACCTCGCGGGCAGGCGACGTATATAATATGCCGTCCTTCAATTTTAGCTCGCGCGGGAGCGTCAGCATGCCTTGCCATCCCTGCGCGGCGCGTAGCCCCGGATCCCCCGTCTCACGCTGCCAGCCAAATAATATCCATCTGCCGTCGGGATGCCGCACGAGGTTAGGAGCGTATAAACAATCCCCCATATCCAGGGCGCTCACGGCGTCGCCGGTAAACTGACTGCCGCGCAGGCGGCCGGTTATCAGGCGCGTTACGGCATGTGGCGTCGCCGATATTATAAGCGCAGCTTCGACCGATTCACCATTTTTGCCCGTTGTTCCAGCAGCGCACGCCACACCCGCTTCATCTGCTACATCTGCTATCCCTGCTGTTTCCACTGTCCCCGCCGTCCCCGCTATGCCCGCTACGCCCCCCGCGCCCGCCGCGCCCGCCGCGCCCGCCGCGCCTGTCGACCCTGACGCACCCGCTCCGTCAGCATCATTGACTAACAATATCGGGCATTCCCACATTTCGTCATTCAATTTATACTCTTGCGAATGCGCAAATAATTCCCTGCATTTCCAATTAATTAAATCTTTGCTCTTATAAGACTCAGCAAACCCGCCCGAGCTGTCGCCGGAACCAATCAACATATTATATGTATCGCCCTGCCGCCATACATATGGATCCCGCCACCCCGCCAACTCCCTGTCGCCGCGCGTCAGAATGGGGTTGCTCCCGTGTTTAGCAAAAACCTCCCCGCCAGCGTCGCCCACCGCCAGGCACAATGTCTCCGGGAAAACGCCTGTATATAATATATGCGGCGCCCCATCACGCACGACGCAACAACCGGAAAACACACCATCTTTGTCGTAGGGCATGTCGGGATGCAGCGCGTGCGGCAGCCTGCGCCAATGAACCATGTCGGGGCTGACCGCGTGCCCCCATGTCATGTTGCCCCACACGGCCTCGCACGGATTGTGTTGGTAGAACATATGGAACCACCCGCCGATAAAACAAGGCCCGTTCGGATCGTTCATCCAGTTGCTCTCCGGTTGCAAATGATATCTTGGCTTAATCGCCATTGTGCATACCCTGCCCTTTCATAGCGCCGTCTAAATCGCCTAAATCAGCGCCGGAGTTTGTAAAAAGCGTGCGCCGCCACGCCCACCGCGACAGTCAGGTTCAGTGAATCAATTTCGCCCCCGTGCGCGATGCGCACGCTGCGCCCCCCATAACCCCGGAATTCGTCCGGCAGCCCTGTCGCCTCGTTCCCGAACACCAGCGCGAATGTGTCGCCGCGGACGCCGGCAATGCTGCCGATTTCCGCCTCGCCATTGAGCATGAAATAGAACCTCTCGTATCCCGGATACGCCTCGGCGTATTCTTGGTACGACGCGAACCCGGAGGCATTGGCATGGAATATCGCGCCCATCGAAGCGCGGACCGCTTTGGGCGAGTATATGTCCGCGCCGGGCTTTATGATCGCAATATCGCGGATGCCGAACCCCAGGCAGGTCCTCACATTGGCGCCCAGGTTGCCTGCATCGGCCGGGTTGACGAACACAGCGTGCGGGCGGGCGGGCGACAGGCAGCCGCCCGCTTTTTGGAATACGCCGAGGACGTATATGTTTTCCTTGTTGGCCGCGATATTGAATATCTTTTGGTTAGTCTCGCATTTCAATCCGCGCGCCTCGCACATTTCGAAGATATCTGCGCCGGATTCGGCCCTGTATCCGGGGTGCGCGTAGACCGCGAGCACGAGCCCGGGGCAGCGGCCGATCAGTTCGACAACGGGCGCCATCCCGAGCGCATATGAGTACGGCAATTCATTTTTATAGCGTTTATATTGCATAATATTATTGTAATATTAATGTCCGCGCATGGCGCAGCGCCCCGCCAGCAGCGACACAAGCTCAAAATCCGTTTGATTTAAATAACCGATGCGATAGCTCCACATATAGTTCTGCAAAATCCCCGAAAAAACTCCTGTCTTAGCTCTCACGGTCTTTTCGGCATAGCCCTTTTTCATAACCCTGCCAAAGCCGGTATATACAGTGGCAATATCTGTGCGGCATTCGATCTCCGGCGCGTTGGTTGCGGCTGCATGCAGGGCGTTTATCACTAGCCAATGATGGGCGCACTCGTGCACCAGTATCGCCGCAACGGCCCATGTATCAAAATCGCTCCTGAGCAAAAGCTCAATCTCGCCGGTATCATGCGTCAGTTGCCTGTATTGCCCGGCCCGCCCGAAACCGGACTGCACCGAATCGAGGGGTGTATGG
>WRLR01000006.1 GCA_009777515.1 Oscillospiraceae bacterium
GATCCCATTTGAAGTGCTGGAGCGGGTATCGACGCGAATAACCACCAGTTGCCCAAACGTCAACCGCGTGGTATACGACATAACAAGCAAACCCCCGGCGACAATAGAGTGGGAGTAGGAATGTGAAGCCCTGAACATCTTATGCTGAGATTGTAGCGCGAAAACAGCCAGACGAATCACCTGATTATTCTTGCAATTTGTTTTGCTTGCGCCTTTTTGACGTGATACGGTTTTTTCGGATATACCGCAAAAAGTAAAAACTGGTTAAAGAAAAGACTTTACGAGAGTAATCCGAAACGAAAAGGAGCAGCGTAGAATAAACAGCATATTCGGCGTGAATCTGCTCGCTATATTTTCAGTGCTTTCCGAAGCTATTTGATTGACATTCCCGTAAGTACGTGGTAGTATGATAACAGATGACCACAAAGTGAGGTGCTTTTATGTCAATTCAAGTATCTACCCGTATTGATGCCGCAACAAAGCAACAGTTTGACAGGATTTGTACTGGCATTGGTATTTCGCCTTCTAATGCTTTGAGCATATTTATTAGGAGCGTCATTAACAATAACGGCATCCCATTTGTTCTGACAGCACCACCAGCTACAACCTCAAAAATGTCAAGAGAAGCCATGTTCGGGTGTATGCGAGGGCAGTTCAAGATGGCAGACGATTTTGATTCGCCGTTGGATGATTTCAAGGAATACATGGTATGAGGCTTCTTCTGGATACGCATACTGTCCTTTGGATGGTTAATGAGCATGAGAAACTGTCGTCTACCGCAAAAGCCTTCTTGCGAAGTGACGAACATACATTATTCGTCAGTATTGCTTCTTTGTGGGAGATGGCAATAAAAATCAGTCTCGGAAAACTATCAGAGATGGATGGAGGCGTGGGTTTGTTATTATCGAAAATACAGGACATGCCTATCGAGTTGCTACCAATAACAACTGACCACATCGAGGCTATTGAAACCCTGCCGTTTATCCATCGTGATCCCTTTGACCGGATGCTCGTTGCCACAGCAATGGTTAGCGATATGACCATCTTGACATCTGACGAGAATATCCCTAGGTACGGTGTACCATGCGCACGGTAGAAGATGGCATTAGTTCGGCGAAATTGCTGTTCGAGGTGAAGTGAATTATGACCGAAATAGTCGCGAACCCGTTTTATAATCGTTTTGGACATTCCGATTACGTTGATATAGAATTTACACTATTCCCAGATATGAACATTATCAGGAGTTTTGTTTTTCCACTATAGCTTTACGGACTGAGTACGAGCGATAACGGGCGAAATCAACTTGGAGGCATTAATGAAGAATAATCGAGGTTTTGTTAATAATGTCATTGCGTTACTCGATTACATGTGGCGTGATGAGCAAAACAGCCAGACGAATCACCTGATTATTCTCCCGAGCTCTCTAACAGAAGCACCCATGTTATCGAAGATGCTGTGACCGGGAATCTGCGGCTCCTGACGCCAATCGAATGCGAACGTCTTAATGACCTTAAGGACGACTGGACGAACACCGGGATGCCGGAGAAGTTTAGGTATTTAACTATGGGTAATGCGTTAGTCGTGCCGGTAGTTGAGAGAATTGGAGAACGATTGTTAGAATTTGTTTGGAACAAAATGATAGTGGGGATGAGCCGTGGTATTTCAAGTGGAAATATCCGAGACGTTGCAGAGAATCGTTTCGATTGAAGCCGAAAGTGAGAACGCTGCGTATTTGGCAGTGAAAAATATGTACAGAAACGAAGAGATTGTTTTAGCCGATTCGGATTACATTGATACAGAAATTGAGATATTTAAGGAGTAGCAATATGGGGAAAATGACACTAAGCGATATCTTTAGGATGATTGGCAAGGATTGCTACTTCTACTACCGTCCCAAAACACACGAGGTCAACACTATCCATTATTATTATGAGCAGGAATATCGTAATAACGAAAATTTCTTCAACGAAGAAATCGGTAGCGGCATTTCGGGCGAGCTAATACCGCTGCCAATATACAAAGATATTGACCACAAGAATATTATGTCCTTTTACGTAAGAGAATGCGTAGAGGACAAAGAAACGCGTCGAAGATTATTTAATATCTTACGAAATCATGATTTCATGGACAAGTTTCTTGCTGCCGTCAAAGAACTAGAGCTGTACGAAGAGTATATAATGGTGACAGATGATATCTACATTCAACTCGCTGATGAGTGGGCTGAAAAAAACGGTGTTTTACCGGTTAAGTAGGGATGTCATTAGAACATACTAAACACGAACTCTTCCGGCAACAATTTGGCAAAAAAATCAGATAGCCCATCGGATATGGATAATACAGGCGCTATGTAATAGCTTCTTTTCAGACTTCTGGATGGATTGGAATGCAAAATTTGAATGGGGGCAGCGGGATGGATTGGCAGCGTTTATTTAGTGAACATATACTAAGTCGGGGATACGACTATTTTTGCGACGGCGCAGTCGGCGAGCTGAAAAAAACTAACGGTGTGTTGACTGCTACCGTCGAAGGATCGTTTGATTATTCTGTTGCGATCTCTTTCGAAGGAGAGCATATTACCGACATGGATTGCTCCTGCCCATATGCCGAAGATGGCAGTTATTGCAAACATATGGCTGCTGTGCTATTCAAATATAATAAGAATGGCATTGAAATTAATGCGAATGAAGGTGATGATACCGATAACGCCAATGTGTCAGCCGATGAATTTGCAATTTTGAAGGAAGTTGTCAACATCCTCGATATGGAAACTCTTCAAAAAGAGCTTCTATCGATGCTGGAAAATGACCAAAATCTCAGTACCGCGTTTATGCTAAGGCATAATAAAAATGATGAGAGCATAAGCCAATACATTAATAACAAACGCAAAAACGCAGATAGTATCTAGCGGCAATGCGAAGATCGACATGGTTTTGTGGATTGGAGAAATGCAGATACATTCGCGTCTCGTCTGATTAACGAAGTATTATATGAACTCAGGGATTTTACATCAGATTACGAAGAGGCAAAAGCAGCATTTGATGTGAGCCTGTATGTATTTCGTTTATTCGCTGAAACAGACATTGATGACAGTGGTGGGGAGACGCAGTATTTTACCGAGGAATGTATTGAGTTATGGGATATAATTGCCGCAAATACTGAAAGACGCGAATTGCTTGAGCACATCTTCCATGAATTGACACAGACATGCGAAAAGATTGGTTTTGGCGAATATATGTCAGATGAAATTGATGATTTCATTTCAACGCATTTTAACGAAGATGGTTTTGCATTAAGTAAACTTGAATCCGCTGACAAAAGAATTAGGCGTTTCGCAAATGACACAAGCAGGCATGGCGAATCCGAGCTATCGAAAAGTATAAATGAGCGGATAAAACTGATGGAAGAGTTAGGGCATAGCGCAGACGATGTGGATAAATTCCGCAGGCAGTACTGGCATCTGCCTACTATTCGTGAAATAGCTATGTCAGAGCTTGAAGACAAAGGGAATCTTGGCGACCTAATATCACTGTTGGAGAAAAGCAAGGAAATAGATAGCAAACATCCCGGCCTAGTAAAAAAATACTCCAGGAAGCTTATTGATTGCTATTTTAGTTACGGATATCCCGGTAAGGCAAGAGAGGAACTATTTACATATATTACGCAGTACAGCGTGGGCAACATCGATGCCTTTTGTGAACTGAAGCAGAACACCGCATATGATTTATGGCCTCAAAAACGCAAGGAGTTATTCGAGGCTTTATCTGCTAAGAATGTTGACATAAAGCATCTGCTGGCTGCGGAAGGCTTAAAAGAGGAACTGTTCGATTTATTGTCGGCAAAAATTCGCGATGGGCACGGTATAGCAAAAAACGACCTATACGAGATCATAAAGTATGAAAATGCTTTAAAGCCGGAGTATGAAAAGGAACTTTTGGACTTATACGAAAGTCTTTTATGGAAAATGTCTGAGTATACGGGCGGACGCTCGTATTACCAAGAGATTGCAAGTTTTGTTAGGAAGATGCTTTCATTTGCTGACGGTAGAATCAGGGCTGAAAAGCTTCTTGAGAGCTGGCGTTTAACATATTCGAATCGTCCGGCTATGCAAGATGAGTTGCGGTCATTGTATCGTGACTTAATAATTGAGTAATATGTTTACAGAAGGATGGTCGTATGGGGGCAGGGTGATTGTTAGATTAACCATTTATGCGGCACTATAATTATTATGTGCGATCTACAAAATTAAAGGAAGGTATTTAAAATGGGGCGATTAAAGTTCATCCATGTCGGCACTGGTAATTTCGGTATGTACTGGGGCAAGACCGTCATCCCACTAATTTCTTCGTTCGCCGAATGCGTCGCGGCAGTGGACATAGATCCGGAGGCCCTGGACAATTTCAAGGCATTAAAGCGCCTCCCGGAAAACAAGCATTACGCTGATCTAAGAGTTGCGCTGACCGAAAACAAATGCGATTTTATTAGCGTGGTCGTCATGCCGGGCGCACGCCTGCCGATAATCGACCTGGCTATCGAGTTCGGCGTCGACGTCCTGTGCGAAAAACCGGCGGCCGGCACTATGGACGATTATGTAACGATTTACAAGAAGATGAAAGCGGCTGGGCGTAAAATCGCAGTCACGATGTCGCATCGCTATGAAAGGGAAAAGCAGACTGTCGAACAGATGATCAAGTCTGGAGCGTACGGCAAGCTGAACTATATTTATGGCCGCTTTGCCTCGCAGCGCCCCAAGGCACGGAACAAGCGCTACGAGGGCGCCGATCCCGCCATGCTGACGCCGTACAATTTGGCCAGGCGCGGCCTTTCCGAAGGCGTGATCCATGAATTCGACACGTTCCGGGGCATGACCGGCCAAAACGCCGCAAAAGTGTATTGCCAATACTGGCAGTTTGACCCCGAGGACGGTTCCGACACCCAGCCTGCGGCTTCGCTCACAAGCATAACAATGGAGAACGGCGTACGCTGTTTAATCGAGCATTCCGGCGCGAACGCCGTTACCATCAACGGTTGGTCGAACGAACACTTCCGCGCCGAGTGTGCAAACGCCACAATCATAGCCGACAACAAAAAGGTCACCATCATGAGCGGCATGGGCCAGCCCTATCCAGAAACGGCGGAGATGCCGTTGCAAAACGGCGAGTACTTCGACCATGGCCAACTGGCCAGGGATTTTTGCGACTGGCTAAACGGCGGGCCGGAGCCGCAAACATCCCTGGAGGACAACATGCAGTGCGCGGCCCTGACGTTCGCGGCGCTGGAGAGCGCTTTTACCGGGAAGGAAATCGATGTGCAGGCGTTTTTAAAAGAGCACATGGAAAAATAAAAAAATAGTAAAATAAAAATAAATGTTGTATTGAAATCCAGCAATGCCTTTAAGAGATAATTTTAAATATTATAGTCAATTGAAAAGGTCACGGGCGAACACTGTTCGCCCCTACATATTGTCGTATACATTTACATAATAGTGTTCACGACGGTGCCATCACCAGCATGGCACGAAAGTATGGAGTCGTGGACACTATCGCGGCGCAACGCGCCGTGCGGGCGTATCACGCCCGTAAGGTGAGGGGAACCGCGCTTCCCCGAACCGACGACTTTCATAATAGTTTTATAACGTATGCAACGGTCGCCGGACGTCTAGAAGACGACATTCACACTTGCATTGAGGCGGTGTTTTCGCTGGCGATTAATCTTGCCTTTACAAAAGAAAACACTGGCATATAATAATATTATTGTTATTTTACAGCATATATCGCAGCAAACATCATTAATCGACAATGAAAGGGCCTCATGAGCGATAATGACAACTCCCAACTGTTCGCCGAAGAGCGGCGGGAACGGATTTTACTGCTTCTGAAAGAAAATTCCAAACTGCTGGTGCCCGAGTTGTGCGCGTATTTCAAGGTATCACCAGCGACAATTCGGAACGACCTGCGCGATTTGGAAACCGCAGGGAAATTAAAGCGCACCCACGGCGGCGCCATACCCGTGGGAAAATCGAGCTTTGAGTTGAATTCCAGCCAAAAGGAAGTTTCCAGCCAAAATGAAAAAAGGCGGATCGCTTCGAAAGCGGCTACATTCATAGAAGACGGGGACACGATCGCACTCGACACAGGCACGACGACACTGGAGCTGGCCAAGCAGATCACGAACAGGCAGGACCTGTCGGTGGTGACCAATGATCTTGTGATAGCGTCGTATTTGGAAAATAACTCAAACACCAATGTGATACTGTTGGGGGGCATGCTCCGCAAGGGTTTCCACTGCACTGTCGGCCCGGCGGTTCAGTCCCAGCTATCGGAGTACAGCGTAGACAAAGTGTTCATGGCAGCAAACGCCATTTCCCTTGAAAAGGGCTTCACGACGCCCGGGATCGACATGGCGGAAGTGAAAAAATCTATGATGTCCATAGCCTCCCAAGTGTTTTTTCTGATAGATTCAAGCAAATTCGGCCGGATAACGTTCATCCGCTTCGCGGGCCTGGGGGACACGGACAAGATAATAACGGACGAGGGCATAGGAAAAGCCACATTGGCGCAAATGTACGCGGACTACGACGATCTTGAGATACTGGTCGTATGAGCTGCGGTGCAAAGGGCGCATAGTGCAAAATGTGCGTGGTGTAAAGGGCGCGTTGTGCAAAGGGCGCGAGGCGCGAGGCGCGAATGGTACGTGGCGCGTAGGACGCGTGCGTGAAGGGCGAGTGACGCCTTATGGGCGCTTGGCGCGAAGGGTGAGTAACGCTCTATGTGCGCATGGCGCCCGGTGGACGCGCAATATAAATTATGATTGGATAGGAGGGCTTTAATGATGTATACGGCACAGGATGACAGGTATGGCAAGATGGTTTACAACCGCTGCGGGGCGAGCGGCTTGAAGTTGCCGGCGGTGTCATTGGGTATGTGGCACAACTTTGGCACAAACGATGATTTCGATAATATGAAACAGATCTGTTTTACGGCGTTCGACAATGGCATCAGCAATTTTGACCTGGCAAATAACTACGGCCCCAAGCCGGGCAGCGCCGAAGAGAATTTCGGGCGCATCATCAACGGCGATCTGAAGCCGTACCGCGACGAGCTTGTCATCAGCACAAAAGCAGGGTACCTGATGTGGCCTGGTCCCTATGGCGATTTCGGCAGCAGAAAGTATTTACTGGCCAGCCTCGATCAGAGCCTGAAACGCCTCGGGCTTGAATATGTCGATATTTTTTACCATCACCGGATGGACCCGGGGACCCCGCTGGAGGAAAGCATGTCGGCGCTGGACGCGGCGGTCAAAAGCGGCAAGGCGCTGTACGCGGGCATATCCAACTATGACGGCTCGCATACGGCGGAGGCTATGGCGATACTTAAACGCCTTAACTGCCCTTTTATCATTAACCAGAGCATCTACTCGATTTTCAACCGCCGCATTGAAGAAAACGGGTTGAAGGGCTACGCGTCCCAAAACGGCTGCGGTATAATAGCGTACAGCCCGCTGGCGCAGGGCATGCTTACAAGCAGGTACCTGGAAGGCGTGCCCGAGGACAGCCGTATCAAAAAGTCCGGCATGTTCTTGAAAGCCACGGATTTGACTGAAAAGCGGCTGTCGCAAATCCGTTCGCTCAACGCGCTTGCGGTCCGACGCGGGCAAACGCTGGCGCAGATGGCCCTCGCCTGGGTGCTCCGCGACGGGGACGTCACGAGCGTATTGATAGGCGCGTCAAAGCCCAGCCAGGTCATCGAAAACATAGCCGCGCTGGACAACCCGGCGTTTACCGCCGAAGAGTTGGGCGAAATAGATAATATTTCGAAAATGTAGTTGGATATATGGCATCGAGAAGCGGCTATCTGTGCGCCTACAAGCTGAACGGCTCTCTGTGCGCCTACAGGCCGTACGGCCCTCTTCGCGCCTACAGGTCGAACGGCTCTCTGCGCGCTCTGTCGGCGCGCAGGTGGCCGCTTGACTTTCGGCGCGCAGAGGACTGCGCGCCCTACAACATGCATGATAAACAGAAGGCTGCGTATCATTAATAAGCTAAGAGATACAAACGTGGAGGACTGCCCGTCCAATTTTGGAGCGGAGGCCAACGTCCTATTTTGGTGCAGAGGCCAGCGTTGCGATTTTTTCCAGCAGTTCCGGTATATTTAAATCCTGGGTGCAGGCTTTTACGCATTCGCCGCACGCCACGCAGCCCTCGGCGCCGCTGTTGCCGTCGGACATCATGCGTTTGTGCCTCGCCTTTAGTGAGTTAAGATCGTTGAAACGTATATAATCGTTGTACATCCTGAAATTGTCCGGTATCTTGACGCCCGATGGGCACGGCATGCAGTAGCCGCAAGCCGTGCATCCGACCAGCGGGATGTCGTTTAATATACGGGCTGCTTCGTTAATGGCCGCGCGTTCCGCATCGGTAAAAGGTTTTACAGGCGAAAATGTTACCAAGTTTTCCTCCACTTGGCGCATGGCGCTCATGCCGGACAGCACAATAGTGGCATCGGTCTCGTTGGCAGCCCACCGAAGCGCCCAGGATGCGTTTGTTTCGTCCGGATTGCATTTGCGCAGCACGGCCTCCGCCGCAGGCGCCAGCGAAACCAGTTGCCCTCCCCTCAAAGGCTCCATGAATACCATGGGGACGCCGCGCTCCTTGAACGTATCGTGCGCGAGCTTCGCGTTCTGGTGCTCCCAGTCGAAATAATTTATTTGATACTGCGCCAAATCCCAGTCGTATAAATCGAGGGTCTTGTACACGTCCTCGGCCTTTTCATGCGACGAAAACCCGATATGGCGCAAGCGGCCCTGCCGCTGCCTCTCGGCGACCATCCCCAAAAGGTCGAACTTGTCCACCATCTCGCGCTGGTTGTCGCCGCTCAGGTTGTGGATGAAGTAAAAATCAAAATAGTCGACGCCCAGGCGCTCCATCTGTTCTTCGAACATTTGTTCGGCATATTCCCTGGTGGGGTTCCTGTTCAGGGCCAGCAGTGATAGTTTTGTCGTAAGCACATAGCTGTCGCGGGGATATTTTTTCAGCGCCTTGCCGATGAACACTTCAGACATGCCGCCGTGATAGTTATAGCCCGTGTCAAAATAATTGAGCCCCGCTTCCATGGCGGCGTCGACCATTTTATAGCCGAGCTCGTAATCAATCCCGCCCCCGCCGTCCAACTGCGGCAGCCGCATGGCGCCAAAGCCCAGCCGCGACGCCGTTATCCCGGTCCTGCCAATTTTCACTTTGTCCATATTATTCGCCTTTCACAGACTGTATGCAAAATTCCATATATATGCCAATGGTTAATGCGACATGTTACTTACATTCGGACACATTATTAATATCGCCTTGCATCACAGTTCTGCCCTTTCTATAGTTTTATTATATACTCCATAAAATATCATAAAAATTAAAAATATACGAGGACGCGGTCAGCGCTCGCATTCGCCGGGAGCTTCCGGATCGCCCGGGTTCGACAGAATCTGCACTGCGGTCGTGGGCCCAAAATACTTCCAGTCCCTGATCGACCATACGACTTCCTTGTCCGGGGTAACTTCCACCAACTGCGGCCCGGCGCCGAGCCCGTGCCGTGGCTTGAAAGGGACGAGGCCGTGCGGGCGAATTGCGCTACTAACAACGCGCGTAATTTTTAACGCACCACAGCATTAAAAAATAAAACGTTTAGCGCATAAAATTATCCCCGCATCCACCACATGCTTTAGTTGTATAATGTAGTGGATGCGGGGTATTTATTTTTAGAGTGATATAAGGAAATAACTGTAATATACACAATGTTATATTCCCATATATTGGAAATGCAAACATACTAAACTTGTGATATAACATATCAGGCGTACATTTTTAAATGATACTGATATGGGGGATGGTAAATAGAATGAAAATCGGGTTTGACAACACGACTTATATGGAAATGCAAGCCGAGCATATCTTAAAAAGGGTCGAGCGTTTCAACAACAAGCTGTACCTGGAGTTCGGCGGGAAGATTTTTGACGACTACCACGCGGCGAGGGTGCTGCCCGGTTTTGACATCAACGGCAAAATCCTGCTTTTGGAGCGCCTCAAGGAAAAGACGGAAATCATAATGTGTATCAGCGCGGCCGACATTGAGAACAACCGCATAAGGGACGATCATGGCATATCGTACGATATGGACGCGCTGCGGCTCATAGACAACATCCGGCATATCGGGCTCGACGTAAGCAGCATCGTGATCACCCAGTACAAAGACCAACCGTCCGCCGACATGTTCAGGGATAGGCTTGTGCAAAGGGGCGAAAAAGTTTACCTGCACAGGCTGACGAAGGGCTACCCGACGAACATCGACCTGATTGTCAGCGACGAGGGCTACGGAGCGAACCAGTACATTGAGACGACGAAGCCCCTCGTGGTGGTCGCCGCGCCGGGGCCGGGCAGCGGCAAGCTGGCGACCTGCCTCTCTCAGCTTTACCACGAGTACAAGCGGAACGTCGACGCGGGCTACGCGAAATTTGAAACATTCCCTGTTTGGAACCTGCCGCTCAACCACCCCGTCAACCTTGCCTACGAGGCGGCCACAGCCGACCTGAACGACGTCAACGCGTACGACCACTACCACTTGGACGCGTACGGCACGTCGGCGGTCAACTATAACCGGGACATTGAGGTGTTCCCTATTGTCAGGAACATTTTGGCCAGAATCACGGACCCCAGCGAGGTCTACAAGTCCCCGACCGACATGGGGGTCAACATGAACGGGTATTGTATCACCGACGACGAGCTGGTGAGGGAGGCCGCCAAGCAGGAGATCGTAAGACGCTATTTCAGGACATGGTGTTACCACAAGGAGGGGCGCCTAGGTATTGGCGCGGTAGAAAAGCTGGACATCTTAATGAAGCAACTGGACCTGACCCCGGAGTACGGGGTCGCAGTGCGCCCAGCACTTGAAAAGTCCAAGGCGCACAACTGCCCCGCCATGGCAATGATACTGGCAGACGGCAGCGTCGTGACCGGGAGGACGACAGACATACTGGCCGCAGCGGCAAGCCTTGTGTTGAACTGCGTAAAAAAACTGGCCGACATACCGGACAGCGTGCATCTCATCACTCCCGCCGTCCTTGGGCCGCTGTTGACGCTCAAAGAGACGATATTGAGCGACGCGAACCCGTTGCTAAGCTTGGAGGAAGTCTTGAACGCCTTGA
This sequence comes from Oscillospiraceae bacterium, assembly GCA_009777515.1. Taxonomy (GTDB): domain Bacteria; phylum Bacillota; class Clostridia; order WRLR01; family WRLR01; genus WRLR01. Next base: position 11,188 of record WRLR01000006.1, read on the forward strand.
GCATCTGCGCTGCGACAAATCCGTCGGCGGAAAAGTGCTTGTACAAGCTACAAGAGTTGAAGGGCTGCGTGGCCCATTCGTCGCATATGATATCGAAGACGGACGATATAATGCTGAAAAAACTGGGCGTGAACATCACCTGCACCCCGGAGTTCCCGTCCCGCAACCTATATTACATATGACACATGACGAACAGTGTTCGTCCGCACCATAAGCAGCCACCTGGCAATAATTAATATTTAACAATGATTGTTGCACCAATGATTTTTACGCTAACATTAATGATTGTTACGCTAATGATTGCTATATAGTCGTAGGGACGAACAGTGTTCGTCCGCGTCTTACGTAATTACAAACAGTCAATATTGGAGGAAACCTAATGAAAGACATCCCAAAATACTTTGGCAGTATGGTTTTTAACGACGCTGTGATGGAGGATATGCTGCCGAACGATATATACAACGCGTTGCGCAAGACAATGTCGCAGGGCACCCACCTTGAACTGGACGTGGCCCACACGGTCGCCAACGCGATGAAGGACTGGGCGGTCGAAAAGGGCGCCACACATTTCACCCACTGGTTCCAGCCCATGACGGGCACCACGGCCGAAAAGCACAACAGCTTCCTGACTCCGTCCCCGTCCGGTGGCGGCGGTAGGAGCGGCGACGGTGGCGCGGACGGCAGCACGGGCAGCATCGGCGGCGCGGACGCACATGCAGCCGTTGGTGCAGGCGCCGGCGCAAGCGCGGGCGGCGGGGCTATCATGGCATTTTCCGGCAAGGAGCTAGTGCGCGGCGAGTCCGACGCGTCCGCCTTCCCCTCCGGCGGCCTGCGCGCCACATTCGAGGCGAGGGGCTATACGGTCTGGGACATCACCTCATACGCTTTCATAAAGAACGACACTTTGTATATACCGACGGCCTTTTGCACATACGGCGGGGAGTCGCTGGACAAAAAGACCCCGCTGCTCCGCTCAATGCAGGCGCTGAACAAACAGGCCCTCCGGATACTCAGGCTATTCGGCAATACGTCCGCCCGGCGCGTGAACGTCATGCTCGGCGCCGAACAGGAGTTTTTCCTGATTGACAAAAAAGAATACCTGCGCCGCCCCGACTTGATCAACACGGGCAGGACTTTACTCGGGGCCAAGCCGCCGAAAGGCCAGGAGCTGAACGACCATTATTTCGGGAGCCTAAAACCCAGGGTGGCCGCGTTCATGAAAGAGCTCGAAGAGCATCTTTGGCTGCTGGGCGTCTTTGTGGAGACAAAGCACAACGAGGTGGCGCCGGGGCAGCACGAGCTGGTGCCCAAGTACACGATAGCCAACATAGCCGCCGATCAGAACCAACTGATCATGGATCTGATGAAAAGCACGGCGGACCGGCACGGGCTGGCTTGCCTGCTGCACGAAAAGCCGTTCGCCGGCATCAACGGCAGCGGCAAACACAACAACTGGTCGCTCTGCGCCGATACGGGCGCCAACCTGCTCGACCCGGGCGTGACGCCATACGAAAACGCCCAGTTTCTCCTCTTCCTGACGGCCCTAATGAAAGCGGTGGACGAGTATCAGGACCTGCTGCGCGCTTCGGTCGCAAGCGCCGGCAATGACCACAGGCTCGGTGCGCACGAGGCGCCGCCCGCCATCGTGTCGATGTTCCTGGGCGACGAACTGACCGAGATACTCGACGCCATCGAAGCGGACGCCGGGTACACGAACAAGGAAGCGCAACAGATGCAGATCGGCGTGACCGTGCTGCCCCACATCCCAAAGGACGCGACGGACCGCAACCGCACGTCCCCGTTCGCCTATACGGGAAGCAAATTCGAGTTCCGCATGCTCGGGGCGCCGCTGTCCATCGCGGAGCCTATTATAGCACTGAACACGGCAGTGGCCGAGGCGCTGCGCCAGTTTGCAGACCAATTGGAGACGTCGGAAAGATTTGAGGCCGAGCTTGCGACGCTAATCAAACAGACATATTCCCGGCACAAAAGGATTGCATTCAACGGGAACAACTATGCCGACGAATGGGCGGATGTAGCGCAAAAGCGGGGACTGTCCAATCTGGCCGCGTCCGTTGACTCGATACCGGAATATATATCCGATAAGAGCATAGAACTGTTTGAGCGGCAGGGCGTGTTCAGTAGGACCGAGTTGATGTCGCGCTATGAAATTTTTATCGAATCGTATTGCAAAACATTGCATATAGAGGCCCTTACGATGGTAGACATGCTATGGGGGATGGTTGTCCCGGCCAGCGTGGACTATCAAGGCGATCTGTCCGGGCTTTTGAGGCAGAAAATGGAATGCGGCACCTACGACACGTCCATGGAGGATTCCTTGCTGGCAAAGATCGCCGGGCTCTCGACATGCGTGATGGACAAGCTGGCCGCCCTCGAAAACGCGCTTGTCGGCATACCGGACGGCGGGGATACCCTGTCCCGCGCGAAGCAATACCGGGACACGGTCTGCACAGCGATGGCCGATCTGCGCCTCGCCGTAGACGGCTTGGAACCGTATGTCCCCAAAAAGTACTGGCGCATGCCGTCGTACGCCGACTTGCTGAACAGCGTCATATAATGTTTGCAGAACAGCGTCATTTAATGTTTGCTGAACAGCGTCATATAGCGACCTGCGCATTATTGCTATATTGCGCATCTGTATAATGCAATAATAATCATCCCCACTTATTATTGCTATAAGAATGATTAATTTTACTTATCATAGTATGATGGTATATTATGTCTTGTGTCAAAACGTATAAATAAATGGAAAGGCTGGACATCGGCGCAAACCAAGCATCCATAGGAGGCATTTGGCTGCTTGTGCCATGTCAAGGCATGGTGTTTATTATGAGGGCAGTAGGTACCGTGGCGCGCGGAATACGCGCCCCATTGATCAAATCCGGCGACGACATAGCGCAAATAGTCGTCGACAGCGTGCTCGCCGCCGCCAAAGCGGAGGGCTTCGAGCTGAGGGACCGGGACGTGATAGGCGTCACCGAGGCCGTGGTCGCGCGCTCCCAGGGCAACTACGCGAGTTGCGCGCAAATCGCCTCAGACATACGCGCAAAATACCCGGGTGGCGTGCTGGCGATCACCTTCCCCATCCTATCCAGAAACCGATTCGCGAACCTCTTGAAGGGCATCGCCGAGGGGTGCGACAAACTGTACATCATGCTGTCCTACCCAGCCGACGAAGTCGGCAACGAGCTCATATCGTGGGACGCGCTCGACAGCGCCGGCGTCAATCCGTACACCGATCTGCTCACCGAGGCCATGTACCGCGAAAAATTCGGCGAGAACACGACCCATGTGTTCACACACATGGACTATGTAAAATATTACAAGTCATTTGGAGATCATATTGAAATAATTTTCGCGAACGACGTTAAAAGGGTGCTGGAGTACACTAAAAATGTGCTGTGCTGCGACGTCCATTCGCGCTTCAGATCGAAGCGGTTGTTGGCGGAGGCCGGCGCCGAAACCGTCTACGGGCTGGACGACATATTGTCGGCGCCGGTGGACGGCAGCGGATACAATGAAAAATTCGGATTGCTGGGGTCGAACAAGGCCACGGAAGACAGCGTGAAGCTGTTCCCGAGGGGCTGCGAAGCTGTGGTGGCAAAGGTCTCCGCGCAGTTGAAGGCGGCGACCGGGAAAAATATCGAGGTGCTGATATATGGCGACGGCGCGTTTAAAGACCCCGTCGGGCATATATGGGAGCTGGCCGATCCGGTCGTCTCTCCCGCTTTTACGCCGGGCCTGGACGGGACGCCAAACGAGCTGAAGCTAAAATACCTGTTGGACAACGACTTCGCCGGGAAGAGCGAAAGCGAGGTCAGGGAGGCCGTGGACATGTCGATTAAGACAAAGGCCGCAGACCTCGAAAACAAGGCGTTGGGCACGACGCCGCGCAGGTACACGGATCTCATCGGCAGCCTGTGCGATTTGATGAGCGGCTCGGGCGACAAGGGGACGCCCATCGTGCTGATACAGGGCTATTTCGACAATTATGCCTCGTAGCGAAAATAACGGATCGGCGATTATCAAGATCATTGACTATAAGGCGGGCAACGCGCCGAGCGTGCTGAACGCGGTCAGGCGCCTCGGGTATGGCGCGGGATGCGCCGGGCTTGCGCAGGCGCCGTGCGACCTGGATGGCGCCACGCATATCATACTGCCGGGCGTGGGCAGCGCCAAGGCCACGATGGAGTCGTTGGGCGAACTGGGCTTCGTGCAGGCCCTTGGCGAGGCGGTGCTCGGCAAAAAGGCGCTGTTTTTGGGCATCTGCGTCGGCATGCAATTGCTGTTCGAGCACAGCGAGGAGGGCGACGTCGACTGCTTCGGTTGGCTTAGCGGACAGGTCGTTAAATATGACGTACGCAAGGTGCGCGTGCCACAGATGGGATGGAACGAGATCAGCTTCGTCGATGGCATGAGCGGAGACGGCGGCGGCGGCGGCGGAGACGGCAGCAGTGGAGACGGCGGCAGCGGCGAAGGCGGCGGTGGCGGAAACGGATGCGGCGGTGGCGGAAGCGGAGACGGTGGTGTTCGGAGCGGTTTTTTTTACTTTGTGAACTCGTACTATGCAGTGCCGGAGCGCGCGGGCGATATTTGGGGCGTGGCTGACTACGGCGGGATCTTCGCGGCAGCCGTCCGCAGGGACAACATTTTCGCGACGCAGTTCCATGTCGAAAAGAGTGGCGAAGCCGGGCTTTTGCTGCTGGGCGGCTTCCTCGGCATGAAGGGGGGCGTGTGACCCATGCTGGCGAAACGGTTGATAGCGTGCTTCGACATCATCGGCGGCAGGGTGACAAAGGCCGTGCAGTTTATGGACAATATCGACGTCGCGCCCGCAGACGACCTGGCTGAAGCCATGTACGGGGCGCAGATCGACGAGCTGATCTTCTACGACATAACGGCGAGCGCAGAGCGGCGCGGCATTGACATAGAGACCGTCAGGCGCGTCGCGAGCCGCGTATTCATACCTTTTACCGTCGGCGGCGGGATCAAGGACTTAAATGACATGTACGAGGCGCTGAAGGCCGGGGCGGAGAAGATCAGCGTAGACTCGATGGCGGTGCGCAACCCGCAAATCATCGCGGACGGCGCGAACGCATTTGGTTCGCAGTGCGTTGTCCTGTCCACCCAGGTCAAGCGGTCCGGGCGAACGCCTAGCGGGTATGAGGTTTATATCGATGGGGCCAGGCATGCGACAGGCATGGACGCCATCGAGTGGATAAAACGCGGGCAAGGGCTAGGCGCCGGGGAGATATGCTTGAACAGCATCGACAACGACGGGACGCTAGCCGGCTACGACCTTCCGTTGTTGAGGCTGGCCCAGGGCGCCGTCTCCATTCCCATCATTGCGTCGGGCGGTGCGGGCGCGCCGGAGCACCTTGTAGACCTGTTTACGGCCACGGACGCGCAGGCGGCCATCATCAGCAGCATGCTGTACTCCCCCCGGATGGATAATAACTATACCGTACGGGAACTGAAAGAGCATCTGGCGTCCAACGGCGTGCATGTGCGGCCATATATAAGCGGCTGCGCGCAGTGAAGAAAACCGTTATATATAATCTATAGCATATAATGACGGGAGCGGCTATATACAAAGCGGCGATATGCAGCGTCGGGAGCGACCACGTACAGCCATTATAAGCAAAGGCATGTAATAATGGGAACGGCGGATTTACGGGAGGACGGTGGCATACTGCATGTTAATTGACGACGAATTGATGAGTTATCTAGAAGATTTGTCATGCCTTTCGCTCACCGCAGAGGAAAAGCGGAGGATAGCAGTCGATCTGCAAAAGATACTCGAATATATGGAACGCCTTGAAAGGCTGGATACGGACGGCGTCCCAGAACGCAGCCACCCTTTTGACAATGTGAACGTATTTCGGGATGACAAGATCGGGACGCCTCTGGATCGGGCGCTGATACTGAAAAACGCGCCGGACAGCGACGGCGTCATGTTTATCGCGCCAAAGACGGTCGAATAATCTGTGGCATTGCAATAAAGATAAATTTGCCGGTAATAACGAAATAACCGGGAATAATGTATTAATTGCGGCTGTCGATTGTTACGACACTATATATTTTATCATTTACATTATTTTCATCTAAAGAATACATTAATTTCATCTAAACGAAACGAACGGAGGGCGGACGGGTGAACAATAAAATCGTATTGGCGTATTCAGGTGGCTTGGACACGACCGTCATCATACCCTGGCTGAGGGAGAACTATGCGGGCTGCGAGATCACCGCATGCTGCGTGGACGTGGGCCAGTGCGGCGACTACAAGGAGCTCGAAGACAAGGCGATCCGGATTGGAGCGGAAAGGGTGCTCGTCATCGATGCCAGGGACGAGTTCGTGTCCGACTTCATCTTCCCCATGCTAAAGGCCAACGCCATATACGAGAGCAAATATCTACTCGGTACCTCCGTCGCGCGGCCCCTCATCGCAAAAAAACTGCTGGACGTCGCCCTCGACTGGGGCGCGGACTCGATTTGCCACGGCGCGACTGGGAAAGGCAACGACCAAATTCGCTTTGAGCTAACGTTCAAGGCGTTTGCACCCTGGCTGAACATAATCGCCCCATGGCGCATCTGGGACATAAAATCGCGCGATGACGCGATGGACTTTTTGCAACAGCGCGGCATAGACGCGCCTATGAGCAGGGAGCAGAGCTACAGCCGCGACGAGAACCTTTGGCATTTGAGCCACGAGGGCCTGGAGCTGGAAGACCCTGCCATGGCGCCCAATTACAAGCGCCTGCTACAGTTAAGCGTGCCGCCGGAGGACGCCCCCGACGCACCGGAGCACGTGGAGCTGGAATTTGGCGCCGGCGTCCCGATCAAGCTAAACGGAAACGCGCTGGCGCCGGTCGCCCTGCTGTCCGCGCTCAACAAAATCGGCGGCAGGAACGGCGTGGGCATCGCGGACATTGTTGAAAACAGGGTCGTAGGCATGAAGTCGCGCGGCGTGTACGAAACGCCCGGCGGGACGATCCTGTACGCGGCGCACAAGGAGCTGGAGAGCCTGTGCATCGATCGGCAGACAGAGGTGTTCAAAGCCGTTGTGGGGCATGAGCTGGCGGAGCTGATCTACACGGGCGAATGGTTTACCCCGCTGAGGGAAGCGCTGTCGGCCTTTGTGGACAAAACGCAGGAAAACGTGACAGGCGCCGTCCGCTTGAAACTATATAAGGGCAATGTCATCCCGGCAGGGGTGACGTCGCCATATTCGCTCCACAACAAAGAGCTGTCCAGTTTCACGACTGGCGATCTGTTTGATCACAAGGACGCGGAGGGGTTCATCAACCTGCTTGGCCTCCCGATGACGGCGCGGGCGCTGATGAGGCGACGCAACGTGAAGACAGGGCAGTAGACATAACGATGATTAATAACTCTGTTAACTTTAAAGATGAGGTAAACGTACCATGAAACTTTGGGGCGGGCGTTTTTCGCAGCAAACCGACGAGATGGCCGACGCTTTCCACTCCTCGATCACCTTTGACTGCAGGCTTTACAGACATGACATCAACGGCAGCATAGCGCACGCGCAGATGCTTGGGCGGCAAGGGATTATCCCCGCAAGCGACGCCGGGGCGATAGTGGAGGCGCTTAAAGGTATAATGGCGGACATCGACAGCGGGGCGCTGCCGATCGATCCGCGCGCCGAGGACATACATACGTTTGTGGAGACGGAGCTTGTGGCTCGCATTGGGGACGCGGGCAGGCGCCTGCACACCGGCAGAAGCCGCAACGACCAGGTCGCGCTGGACATGCGGATGTATATAAAAGACGAAATTGACGCGATCGACGCATTAATAAAAGGGCTGCTGGAAACGCTGCTGGCGGCGTCAAGGGCGCATGTCGACACGATCATGCCCGGCTTTACACATATGCAAAAGGCGCAGCCCGTCACGCTGGCGCATTATCTGTTGGCCTATTTCCAAATGTTCAAGCGCGATCACAGGAGGCTCGCATATTGCCGGGAGGGGGCCGATGAAATGCCGCTGGGCGCCGGCGCGCTGGCGGCGACCACATATCCGATCGACAGGGCGTATGTCCGGGACATATTGGGTTTTAGGGACATCACCGCCAACAGCATCGATGCGGTTTCGGACAGGGACTTCTGCGTCGAGTTCGTATCGTGCCTGTCAATGATCATGATGCATATGAGCCGTTTTTGCGAGGAACTCGTCATATGGTCCACAGACGCGTTCGGCTTCGTTGAAATATCCGACGCCTTTTCGACGGGCTCGTCGATCATGCCCCAAAAGAAGAACCCCGACATGGCCGAACTGATCCGGGGGAAAACGGGGCGGGTCTACGGCAGCCTCATGGGGCTGTTGGCTATGCTGAAGGGCCTACCGCTCGCATACAACAAGGACATGCAAGAAGACAAGGAAGCCGTTTTTGACGCAGCCGACACGGTAAAGTCTTGCCTGTCAGTGTTTTGCGGGATGTTGGGCAGCGCGACATTTATAGCCGCAAACATGCGTAAAAGCGCACAGGGGGGCTACACGAACGCGACCGATGCTGCGGACTGGCTGGTAAAAAAAGGCGCTACGTTCCGCGATGCGCACGAAATAACGGGCAGGCTGGTATTGTACGCCATCAAAAGGGGATTGCCTCTGGGCGAGCTTTCCATTGACGAGTTCAAAAACATTTCGGAGATGTTTGACGAGACGGTTTATGCGGCGCTGTCAATAGAAGCGTGCGTCGAAGCGCGAAACGTTCCGGGCGGGCCTGCCAGGGGCGCCGTTTTGCGCGAAATTGGCGAGGCTGAGGCATTTTTGTGCGAAATCGGCGTACAGCTATAGCCGATGGCAGAGTGGACAGGTAGGATGGAAGGATTGGGCGATAAAAATTATACAGACAACACTGTTCTCCGCTGTTTCGTGGAAAAGAAGCCGGGGTTTAACGTAGCGGCGAACACCGTCAAGGCTGAGATATCGGACATTTTAGGCGTCTGTGTGTCTGACGTGCGGATGTTCAACCGTTATGACGTGCAAAACCTGCCGCGCGACCAATGGCGGCTAGTAATGGGCTCCGTGTTGAGCGAGCCGATGTGCGATGATTATTATGAATCCCTTCCCTTTTTTTCCGAAGACGCAAAACTGTTATGCATAGAGCCCCTGCCCGGCCAGTATGACGCCCGCGCGGATTCGTGCAGCCAGTGCATCCAGATGCTGCTGGGCGGCGAGCGGCCTCTTGTCGCGACCGCCAGGGTCTTTGCGTTATATGGCCTGGGCGCGGATGATTTCGAGCGTGTCAAAGGATACCTTATCAACCCGCTGGAATACCGCGAAACGCTGCCGGACGCTCACGGTGTTTTTTTTGGCCGGGGCACAGCATGGCGGCCGTCTGCCGATGTCCCCGTGATTGCGGGCTTCACAGCGGCGGATGGTGAATCAGCGGCTCATGAGGAGGTGGCTGGCAGGTCGGCGACTCATGAGGAGGCGGCTGGCAGGTCGGCGACTCATGAGGAGGCGGCTGGCGAGTCGGCGGATGAAGGGTCGGCGGTGGAAGAAATAGTTGATGATAATTTACCGGCTGGCGAATCGGAGGACGGCGGGCTGATCGGTCGGCTTGGGCTGGCCATGTCCCCAGCGGATTTAGAAATGATCAGGGCGTATTTCCGAGGTAAAGGCCGCGACCCGTCGCTCGCCGAGCTCCGCGTAATAGATACATACTGGTCTGACCACTGCAGGCATTCGACATTCAACACTATTATTACATCCGCCGAAATCCACGACAAACGCGTTAAAGACGCTTACGATTTGTATATGTCACTTGAAGGCGGCAAGCCAGTGACGCTGATGCGCATTGCCACCGCAGCCATGCGGCATCTGCGCGGGCGCGGCGGTCTGCCCATGCTCGACGTTTCTGATGAAAACAACGCATGTACCGTACGCGTGAACGCAGCCTTTGACAATAGGCGTGAAGACTGGCTGTTGTTCTTCAAAAACGAAACGCACAACCACCCTACGGAAATCGAGCCGTACGGCGGCGCGTCCACATGCCTGGGCGGGGCCATACGCGACCCGCTATCGGGCCGGGCCTATGTATACCAGGCCATGCGGATCACAGGCGCAGGGGATCCGCGAAAGCCAATCAACAGCGCCCTGCCCGGTAAAATCCCTCAGCGCAAGCTGACCGTTACCGCAGCGGAGGGCTTTAGCTCATACGGCAACCAAATAGGCCTGGCCACAGGTTACGTAAAAGAACTGTACCATGAGGGGTATGTGGCCAAGCGCTTGGAAGCGGGCGCCGTGGTTGGCGCCGCGCCGCGTACCACAGTCCGCAGGGAGGCGCCGGCGCCGGGCGACGCGGTGGTGCTGCTGGGCGGCCGCACGGGACGCGACGGTATAGGCGGGGCTACGGGTTCGTCCAAGATACATGGCATGGGCACCGTCTCCGAAAGCGCGTCCGAAGTCCAAAAAGGCAACGCCCCGGAGGAGCGCAAGCTGCAGCGGCTTTTCCGGAACCCGCGTGCGACGGCGCTGATAAAGCGGTGCAACGACTTTGGCGCCGGGGGCGCTTCCGTCGCTATCGGCGAACTGGCGGAGGGCGTCGAGATCGATCTGGACGCCATGCCGGTTAAATATGATGGCTTGGAAGGGGCCGAGCTTGCGTTATCGGAGTCCCAAGAACGCTTAGCGGCGGTGGTGGCGTGGTCCGACGCGAAGGCGCTGATGGCGCTCGCCGAGGCGGAAAATATAGAGGCGACTGTCGTCGCACGCGTTACAAACGCTAAGCGCCTTGTTATGAAATGGCGCGGAAAAATAATTGTAAACATTGACAGGGGGTTCTTGGACACCAATGGCGCCCGTCGGTATGCGGCTGCCTATGTACCGGAAGCTCGTGCAGCCGCGTCGACGGAGTGTGGGCTGAAGCATTGGCAGGAGCAGGAACCTGCGCAGAAACAATGGCACGAGCAGGAAAATAAGTATAAACCCGCGCGGGAACAAAGGCAGGAGCAAGAGCAGGGGTGCAAGCAGGAAAGGAGTCAAGCCGATGGCCATCTTGCAGACAGGTTACTGCGGCTGGTAGGCGATCTGAACTTTTGCTCGCAAAAAGGGCTGGCCACCCGCTTCGACAGCTCAATCGGCGCCGGCAGCGTGTTCGCGCCCTACGGCGGCGAGCACGCCCTCACTGAAACACAGGCGATGGCAGCGCTGCTGCCAGGGCAGGGAGCCAAAACCGCTTCGGTCATGGCATATGGCTTCGATCCACATTATACGGAAGCGGACCCGTTCGGCGGCTCAGCGCATGCGGTGGTGACGTCGGCCGTAAAACTGATCGCTGCGGGCGCCGACCCAGGCACCATTCATTTTTCGCTCCAGGAGTATTTCCCGAGCCCGGGCACCGACGCTGCGCGTTGGGGGTTGCCCCTCTCCGCGCTGCTGGGCGCTTTTGACGCGCAGATGGGGCTCGGCATGGCGGCAATAGGCGGCAAGGACTCCATGTCGGGCAGCTTTGGCGGCATGGACGTCCCGCCGACGCTCATTTCGTTCGCCGTGGGAACTGGCGACGCTCACCAGTTGATAAGCCCGGAGTTCAAGGGGGCAGGGCACCCCGTCTATTTGCTGGAGGCGCCGATGCGCGCCTGCGGGCTTCCGGACTACGGCGCCATCCGCGCAATGTGGGAGAGCTTCTCGAAGCTATGCCGTTCCGGTTCGGTGCTCTCGGCCTGGGTTTGCGAGGTTGGCGGCGTATATGGTGGTATCATAAAAATGGCCATGGGGAACATGATCGGGTACTCGGGCCTCGCAGACGACAGCTTCTTTGACCGCCGATGGGGATCCATTATCATAGAATCCGCAACCGCATTGGAAGGCAGCAGTTTGCCGGGACAAACCATGGCACTGTTGGGCTACACCCAGGCAGCGCCCGCCCTCCGCTTCGGCGCAGACAGCATGCCGCTAGTGCGGTTGCGCGAGGCATGGGAGGCTCCGCTGGAGGGAGTGTTCCCCATCAAAGCGGAGCAGCGCGGTGACGCGCCTGACATCATGGGTAATGCGCCAGCAGCGCCATTCCCATATATAAGAACTGATTCTGCGAAGCCGAAAGCGGTGATCCCCGTTTTCCCTGGTACAAATTGCGAATATGATACCGCCTCGGCCATAGAACGGGCGGGCGGCGCCGCAGAAATGGTTTTGGTGCGCAATTTGACGCCCGCCCTGCTACAGTCGTCTATAATTGATCTGTCGCGGGCGATAGCGACCGCGCAAATGATCCTTTTCCCCGGCGGCTTCTCCGGTGGCGACGAGCCGGACGGTGCAGGGAAGTTCATTGTGTCCCTGTTCCGGAACCCGCGGTTGACCGACGCCGTGCGCACCTTGTTCCAAGACGGGGGCGGTTTGATCCTGGGCATATGCAACGGATTCCAAGCGCTTGTAAAATTAGGGCTGCTGCCCGGCGGCGACATTGCACCGACTGGGCCCGACAGCCCTACGCTGACGTTCAACGCCATAGGGCGCCACCAGTCGATGTTTGTAAAAACAAAGGTGGCCGCCGGGACATCGCCATGGCTCTCAAAATGCACTCCCGGCGAGATATATGTCCAGCCTGTCTCGCACGGCGAGGGGCGCTTCGCAGCGGGGGCAGCCGTTTTGAGCGCGCTCCGCGACAGTGGGCAAATCGTTTCGCAGTATGTCGACGGCAGCGGCGCCCCCTCGATGGACATTGCTTACAACCCAAGCGGTTCGGTTTGGGCCATCGAAGGCATATGCAGCCCCGACGGGCGGATACTGGGCAAAATGGCCCATCCCGAGCGACACGGCGAGTACATAGCAAAAAACATCCCCGGTAATAAATACCTGCCGATCTTTGACGGCGGCGTCAGCTATTTCAAATAGAATCATATAGTTATTGGGTGGCATGATGTATAACATGAGCGCGTTGGAAATATCCGCATTAATAAAAAGCAGGCGCCTTGGCGTCGCCGAAGTGGTTGGCGGCTTCTTGGATGCAATAGAAAAAAACGGAAACTGGCACAACGCCTTCCTTTCGATCACAAGGGACGCCGCTCTCGCCCGCGCTCGCGAAGTACAGGCGCGGATCGACGCCGACGAGGCCTTGTCGCCGCTCGCGGGAGCGCCTATAGCCCTAAAAGACAACATCTCCACCAGCGATACATGGACCACATGCGCGTCCAAAATGCTCGAAGGTTACGCGCCGGTGTATAACGCGACTGTGGTGGACAGGCTGGAGCGTGCGGGCATGGTCGTCATCGGAAAGCTCAACATGGACGAGTTCGCGATGGGCGGCTCCAGCGAGACGGGCGCTGCCGGGCCTGTGCGCAACCCGTGGGATCCAGGGCGCGTGGCGGGCGGCTCGTCGGGCGGCAGCGCGGCGGCGGTGGCTGGGCGCGAGATACCCATTGCGCTGGGGACGGACACCGGCGGCAGCATACGCCAGCCTTGCGCCTTTTGCGGCGTTACGGGCATAAAACCGACATACGGTTCCGTGTCGCGTTACGGGCTCATCGCCTACGCGTCTTCGCTCGACCAAATCGGCCCCATTGGGCGCGACATCGACGACTGCGCGGCCTTGCTGGCGGTCATTTCGGGGCCGGACGATATGGACGGCACATGCGTCATCGATAAACCGTTCAGATTCGGCACACATATACCGGGCTGTTTCGACGCGCATGGGGCGGGCTGGTGCATGGCTGGCAGTAGCGCGGCTGGCAGCAACGAGGCAGACGGGCGCCTCCCAGGCGTGTCAATAGGCCTCCCCCGCAACTATTTCTCCGGCGGCATCGACGAGGACATCAAGCGCTCGGTACTCGCGGCAGCAAAGGAGTTTGAAGCTTCCGGGGCCCATGTGGAGGAGTTTGACATGCCGCTGGTGGACTATATGATTCCTGCGTACTACATCATTGCGTGCGCCGAGGCCTCCTCTAACCTTTCCCGCTACGATGGCTTGAAATACGGCCACCGGAGCCAGGCCTCAGAAACGCTTGAACAGGTGTACAGGCTGTCCCGCAGCGAAGGTTTCGGCATGGAAGTTAAAAGGAGGATCATGCTCGGCTCGTTTGTCCTCTCCTCCGGGTATTACGACGCCTACTATAAAAAGGCGCTGCAGGCGCGCGCCCTGATCAAAGACGCCTACAGCCGTTTGTTCGGGCGCTTTGACATGATCCTCTCGCCGGTCGCGCCCACCACCGCGTACAGGTTGGGCGAAAACATGGATGACCCCATGAAGATGTATCTAGGCGACGTCTACACCGTGTCGGCAAACTTGGCGGGGCTGCCGGCTGTTGCGCTTCCCTGCGGGCTGGACAGCCGGGGGCTGCCGATAGGGCTACAGTTGATGGGCGACGCTTTTTCCGAGGGGCAGCTCGTCAGGGCGGCGCAAGTCTATCAACGCCGTACCAACCACCACAAAGCCGCCCCGAAAGGCGCAAACGCAACCGAAAGCGCAAACGTAATGGCAGGTACAAATGTAACAGGAAGCACAAACAAAACGGGGGGTGCAAATGCAGCCGGAAGCACAAACACAGTGGAAAGGGCAAAGACTGTATGACGTGGGAGACTGTTATTGGGCTTGAGATCCACGCGGAGCTGTCGACCGCGTCTAAAATATTCTGCGCCTGCCCGACCGCATTCGGCGGCGATCCCAACACCCATGTATGCCCGGTATGCGCGGGGCTGCCGGGCGCCCTGCCGAAACTGAACCGGGCCGTGCCGGACCTGGCCGTGCGGCTGGGCCTTTCGCTTGGCTGCGCCATAGAGAGGCACAGCAGGTTCGACCGAAAAAACTATTTCTACCCAGACCTGCCAAAAGCCTACCAGATATCTCAACTGTACGCCCCTATTTGCAGCGACGGGCGCCTGGAGATTAATTCGGGAGGGACTGGCAAGTCCATCGGCATACGCGAGATCCATATTGAAGAGGACGCAGGCAAGCTCGTCCACGACAGCGCGGGCGGCGCCACGCTGATGGATTTCAATCGCTGCGGGGTGCCTTTGGTGGAAATTGTCACGCAGCCGGATTTCCGAAGCGGCCACGAGGTGATCGCATTTTTAGAGGCCCTGCGCGAAATCCTGCTCTATTTGCGCGTCAGCGATTGCAAAATGCAGGAGGGCTCCCTGCGCGCGGACGTCAACCTCTCCGTGCGGCAGCCAGGCGGCGCGCTTGGCGTCCGCACCGAGATGAAGAACCTGAACTCGTTCAGGGCCATCGGGCGCGCCATTGACGCGGAGACCGCGCGGCAAATCAGCATATTGGACGCCGGGGGCCGTGTCGCGCAGGAGACGCGCCGCTGGGACGACGACAGAGGCGAGTCGTACGGCATGCGTTCAAAGGAGAACGCGCAGGACTACCGCTACTTCCCCGAGCCCGACTTGCTGCCCGTGGACATTGACGACGCCTGGCTTGCATCCGTTGAAAACAACCTGCCGGAGCTGGCGAGCAAAAAGCGGGCGCGCTATGTCCGTGAGTACGGGCTTGCCGCACAAGAAGCGGCGGCCCTGACGAGCCACGTTAATCTATCCACGCTGTTCGAGGACATTGCGGGGCGGAGCGGCGAGCCGTCGGAGTCGGCCCATCTGATCACGGGCGAGATCATGAGGCTGCTGAACCAGACCAACATGCAGCCGGAGGCGCTGTCTGTGGACGTGGACAAACTGTCGGCGTTGATTGGCCTTGTGTCCGGCGGGCGGATCAACCGCAGCGCATATAAGGAGACCGTGGAAGCGGTGTTTATGTCGGACGTCGACCCGCGCGCATATATAGCCGAAAAGGGGCTGATGATGCAGAGCGACGGGGCGATCATCGCCGACGCCGTACGCGACACAATCGGCGAAAACCCGGGCGCTGCCGCCGAATACCGCGCCGGCAAGGAGAAGGCGTTCGGCTACCTGATGGGCCAGGCCATGAAGCGCCTGGGCGGCTCGGGGGATCCCGAAAAGGTCAGAGACGCGCTTTTGTCCGCTCTGCGGGACGAATGACATAAAAATGCGGGCGAACGATCATTTCTATCGCCCGCCCGCATAATCAAATTTCATTTACAACAAGCCTCTATAAGCCTCTATTCAATTTTCATTTTATAATCGGCATAAAATTTGAACTCTGGTCTGGATTCGTAGGTAACGTGACGGCGTATCAGGTCGGAAAAACGCCGTCATTTTGTATCGGTTAAGTTTGAACTCTTACGCATAATCGGCTCAGTAACCGAGCATGGACTGCCGGACGCCGCTCCACCTGAGCGCGTCTTTTATGCCGTCCTCAATGCCAAGCCCGGCGCGCCAGCCCAGCAGCTCCGCAGCCCGCGCGCTGCCTGTGTAAGCGCCAGCCACATCGCCGGCCCTCGGCGGCGCTTCCTCCGTCGCGACTTTGCGCCCATAAACATTCTCAAACGCCGTGACCAGCTCCCGGACAGTCACGCCGCTACCGCAGCCCAGGTTTATCGGTATAAACCCCGAGCCGAACGCCGATACCGCCGCGTCAAAGCGCTCCACCGCCAGCACATGCGCCCGCGCGATGTCCCAAACGTGGATATAGTCGCGGATGCCCGTGCCGTCGCGCGTCGGCCAGTCGGCGCCGGTGACCGTGAACTTTTCCAGCTTCCCTTCGGCGACGGAGACGAGCTTGCCCAGGATGTGCGACGGGGCGGGGTTCTGTAAGCCGGACCTCAGCTTCGGGTCCGCGCCGATGACGTTAAAGTATCGAAGGGCTATGGCGCTAAGGTTGTATGCTGTGCAAAAATCGCTAAGCGCAAGCTCCGTAATATATTTTGTCTTAGCGTACGGGCTCCTCGGGTTTAGCAGGGATTCCTCGGTGACCATGTAGCCCGGCGCGTCGTCGTAGACGGAAGCGGACGAGCTGAAGACAATCTTGTTGATGCCATTTTTTATCAGGCTGTCGAAAAAGACCAGCGACTTGTATACGTTCTCATTGTAATAGCCAAACGGGTCCGAAACGGAATCTGGCACGACGACCAGCGCGGCCATATGTATGGCGCATTCGATTTGCGGATGCTCCGCAGCGATCCGGGCGAGCAGCTCCGCGTCTGCGAAATCGCCTTTGTAAAACAGCCTGCCCCGGACGAACTCCTCGCGCCCTTTGAGCAGCGAATCGACGATAACGGGCTCGTGCCCCGCGTCCAGCAGCGCCGAGCATACCGTCGAACCGATATATCCCGCGCCGCCTGTAACAAGCACCTTCATATGGTTGTCCTCCGTTAGACCCGCCTTCTTCGCAATCCCGCCCGCGTTGTCCGCAACGAGGCAGTACGCGCCCACGCCCGTCGCCGGCGTGATGCCGAGCGACAGCCCGCTTTCCCGCCAAACCGTATACTACATAAAACGCTGGAACAGCGGCAGGAAGACCACGGATACAATTGTCATCAATTTAATCAGAATATTCATGGACGGGCCGGCAGTGTCTTTGAACGGGTCACCCACGGTATCTCCGACGACAGCGGCCTTATGGGCGTCGCTTCCTTTCCCGCCGTGTTCGCCGCTTTCGATGAACTTCTTCGCATTATCCCATGCGCCTCCGGCATTGGACATCGTAATGGCTAATAGCACGCCTGTAAGCAAAGCGCCGGCCAGCATGCCGCCCAGCATCCCGACATCGATAATGCCCATGATGATCGGGGCAGCCACTGCCAATAAACCGGGTATAATCATTTCACGCAGCGCAGCGTCGGTGGAGATGGACACGCACTTGGCATAATCAGGCTTTGAAGTGCCTTCCATGATGCCCTTGTCTTCGCGGAACTGGCGCCGCACCTCTTCAATCATCTTAAACGCGGCTCTGCCCACCGATCGGATAGTTAATGAGCCGAAGAGGAAGGGCAGCGTGCCGCCGATAAGCAATCCGACGACCACCATAGGATTTAGGAGGTCAATAGAGCTCAGGTTGGCGATTTCCGAATAGGAAACAAACAAAGCCAGCGCTGTGAGGGCGGCGGAGCCGATTGCGAAACCCTTGCCGATAGCGGCGGTAGTGTTCCCGACCGAGTCCAGCTTATCTGTAATTTCGCGGACATTTTCAGGCAGGTTGGCCATTTCGGCTATGCCGCCGGCATTGTCCGCGACAGGGCCATAGGCGTCGACAGCGACTACCAGCCCGGTCGTAGACAGCATCCCGATTGCGGCGAGGGCAATGCCATATAAACCGGCGCAATTGAAAGCGAGGAATATGCCGACAGCAATAAACAAAAGCGGCGCTACTGTTGAAACCATGCCGACCGCGAAGCCGTCGATGATTGCAGTAGCAGGGCCTGTTTCAGCCTGTTTCGCAATGCCTTTGACATGCTTATAGTCAGGAGAAGTATAGCGCTCCGTAAAAAACCCGATCGCTATGCCGACGATAATTCCGACAGCGACTGCGCCAAAAGCCCCGAAGCCGCCAAAAACCGTACCTAAAGCCATCGACGAGCCAAAAAACACCTGCCCCAGTATGAACGCCGCGACCAGCACGATGGCGCTGCCGGCATATGTGCTCATGTTGAGGGCTGTGGCAGGGTTTTTCGTGTTTTTTCCCCCGACAGTAAATACGGCTATAACCGACGCAAGCACGCCCATCGCGGCGACCAGCAGCGGGAACGCTATACTTTGAAAAAGAAGCGTCTCACCACCGGCGTTTTTTACTGTAATAGCAAGGACAAGAGCGGAAATGATCGAACCCACATAACTTTCGAACAGATCGGAACCCATGCCCGCCACATCGCCGACATTGTCGCCGACATTGTCCGCTATGACAGCCGGGTTGCGGGGGTCGTCCTCCGGGATGCCAGCCTCGACCTTACCGACCAGGTCCGCTCCTACATCGGCGGCTTTCGTATAAATCCCGCCGCCCACGCGCCCGAACAGCGCGACTGAGGATGCCCCCAGGCTGAAGCCAGTTATGAGCTCAATCTGTTCTTTGGTGTTGGCGCCAAATATAATTAACAAAATGCCCAGTCCCAGCATGCCCAGGCCGACAACGCAAAGCCCCAGCACAGCACCGCCCCGGAACGCGATTTTCAGCGCCAGTGGCAAACCGGTGCGGGCGGCGGCTGTCGTTCTCACATTGGCCCTGGTTGCGGCACGCATACCGATAAACCCCGCAGCCAATGAAAAAATCGCACCAAGCAGGAACGCGAGAGCCGTTTCAATCCTGATCGCAAAAATCAGCAGTACAAACATTACCGCAATGAAAATGCCGATTGGGCGGTACTCGCGCTTCAGAAAAGCCATGGCGCCCTCGCGGATAAAAGAAGCGATCTCGCGCATACGGTCGTCGCCCTCGCTGTTTTTGTTAATCCAGGAGAGGATGTAGAACGCGGCGCACAGAGCGACGACAC
This sequence comes from Oscillospiraceae bacterium, assembly GCA_009777515.1. Classification (GTDB taxonomy): domain Bacteria; phylum Bacillota; class Clostridia; order WRLR01; family WRLR01; genus WRLR01. The sequence goes on from WRLR01000006.1 coordinate 30,509, forward strand.
CCGACAGCGATGCTACAAGAAACATGGGATTCATAATTCGTTACCTTTCTTTTGTGATTGAGGCTGATTCCTCGGGAGCAAGAACAGAAATTTCCGCTTTCCGTGCGTACCGGATACGCGCGCGGAATAAAGGATTTATATAAATCCCAGCGTTCCGGATGCCGAAAAAAATCTATCATAACACCAAATAAATGTCAATGGTCATGAAAAACGATTCACGGCAGTGATTTACGACAAAAGCATGAATGATGAATTGGTGATGAATTGGAAAAAAACGAAATGATTAAGTTATTGCTGAACCAAGTTTCTATATTGGCGGATCAATTCGATATATGCGGCGCGGCGCGCGTCCGCGCCCTCGCCTGGGCTCCCCGCGCCCGCACCGCCGCCCGCGCTTGCGTTTGCTCCGGCGACAGCCAGCGACTCCGCAAGATCGATGGACGCGCCCATGTCGCCGTCGCCTTTGAGCGAGCCGCAAAAAACCGCGACGGAGCACGCGAGGTGGAAGTCGGCGCTGTTTTCCGTTTTGACGTCGTCATAAGTGGCGGCTTTGGCGAATTCCCTGTTCGCAAACTCGCCGGCGGCCGTATACCGGATGCGTATCTCAAACAGTTCGTCGGCATATTCAACCGCAGCGGCGCTTTCGCCCGCGTCCGCCCCGGCGCCTTCCGCCCCGGCGCCTTCCGCTCCGCCCCCCCCTGTCTCGCCGCCGCCTGTGCCCGTCAAAGCGCCAGGATCCAGCAACTCCAGCTCGAAGAGGAGGACGATGCTGTCGCCCGCATAAATATGGTCCATGTCCTGCCAAGTATATATCTGCTCCTGGTACGCAGAGCGCCGGTCGTCATAGCCGAACAAGCTGTACGACGTGACATTCGCCGGATTGAACTCTATGAATGCGCGCGCCCCTCCGGCTATAAGGTATGAATCCGACGTGAGCTCGTTTACCAGCGCCTGCTTGATCTCCGCCAGCGTCGTCGCGTAGATGAACTCCACATACCGCGCATCCACTTCCGGGCCAGCCAGGGCGCCGACCGCTATCGCCCTAAACTCTATGCCCACGTCGCTGTACTGGGCGACAAGGTCATCCAGGGCGTCCGCCGCGCCGTTCAGCCCGAAACCGTCGTCGGTGTCCGTTATCGTAATCACTAGATTATTGCCGCCCTCAATAAAATTCTTTTGGGCGATGGTGTAGGCCGTTTGCAGCCCGCTTCCGTAATATGTGTATATCCCGGCGGACATATCGTCCAGGGCGCTCCTTATTGGGGCGGTGTCCCCGCCCTCGGCATTGTCGAGCAGCACTTCCGAATCGCCGTCATACACCACTATCGACATCCTGTCCTGCTCGTCCATTTTTTCGGCCATATGCAGTATGGCTTCTTTGACCATGGGCAGTTTGTCAAAAGAATACATGGTACTCGATGTATCGATGAGCATCGTTATGTTGGAAGGCGGAGATGCGAGCCAGTCAAAGTCCTGGGCCATGATGTGCACATAGGCGATGGCGCGATCTTCATGAAGGGGCGATGCGCCCATTTCGTAATATATCTGAAAAGGGTGGTCGCCCTGCGCCCACTCGCCCGAAGACCCGTTATCGATTTCGTCCGGGGCGCCTGCATCTGTGCCGCCCGCGCCTTGGCCAGCCGCATCTGGCTCGCCAGCGTCCTGGCCGCCTTCTTCCCCGCCGCCGCCCGACGCCGCTGCCATGCTGGCAAGCATGGAGCTGTAGTCCCGTTCGGGCGGGAAGTAGTTTATTGCCTCTTCCGTCACGACGGACCCGGGGGGCGGCGCCTCACCGCCCGCGATGCGCCGCCTGATGTCGGAATAGGAAGCCGTCCCCGACTTTAGGGGAATATACATCATATAATCGACGGCGACCGATTTTTGGCCACCCTCGCCCAGGCGCGGGTTAAGCACGCCGCGCGCGAACGCATGGTTCTCAAAACCGCAAAAATCCATCAATGTATTGACGTCATAACGGCACGTCAGTTCATATACCAGGTTGTCCCGTTCAAACAACAGGAGGCTGTAGTCCTCGTTATATGCCAGATATACGTCGGCGCCGCCTATCCCGATGCCAGTCAGAGGCGCGGCGATGTCCGCCGGCAGCGAACCGCGCCTGACGGTGAGGACAATGTTGTCCTGCTTCTCGTTGGCGATGAAATACACCGTTCGCCCCGCGTCCTGTATGACACTGACTATTGAATAACCCGACCTGATGGGAAAGTCAAGCGGTATGATGCCCACTTCGTCCTCGACATCGCCTTCGCTGTCGCCCGGCCCGTCGGGCTGCCCATCTTCCAGTAACGCGTTCCCCGTGAGCCCACTGGCTGTCGAGGTGGTCTGCAACGCGCCGCCGGTCGTCATAGCTTCGGCGCCGCCGGGCGGGGCCTGTGACAGCTTGCTAGCTATCTGGGTTTCCCATACATTTTTAACCATCTCCGGCAGCCCGGAGAACAGTACCGAAGCCGCCAGGCACGCGACGGCAGCTATGGCTATGGAAAACCGGATCAGCGCCCGTTTGCGCCGCTCGGTGGCCAGGGCTTCGATTATCCACTCGTCCGTACTGGCGTCCGCTTTGAGAAATATGCGCCCGTCCGGAGCCTTGCTTCGGTCCCCTGGCCACATATCGGGGCTGTCATCGCTGTCGGCGCTTTTATCGGCGCCTCTGTCGGCGCCTCTGTCGGTGCTTTTGCCGGCATTTTTACCGGTACTCATGCCAGCATTTATGCCGGCATTCATACCTGAGTTCGCCCACCCGGCGCCATTTTGCCCCGGGCGCAAACCCGCTTCAGCCTGACTCAAACGGGCATCCGCTTTGGCCTGCCCCGAGCGGGCCCCCGCTTCGGCCCGCTTCGTGCGTTCCCCCGCTTCGGTCTTCCTTGAGCGAGCCCCCGCTTCGACCCATCCACCGCCGCTGCTTTCGGCGCCGCCGCCATCAGCGGTATCCAGATCGCCGGCCCCATCACCCCTGCCATCCGGTGCGCCGGAACCCTGGTCCCGATCAATGGCCGACCGCGCGTCCGTGCCGCCTCTGCCGCCTCTGCCGCTTCTGCCGCCCCTTCCGCCTGTTTCGCCCACAGCGCCCGCCGTACCCGCAGCGTCATAGACGCTCCCGAAAGCGCCGCCCCTCGCGGGCGCCCCGGACTCAAAAAGCTCGCGCTGCAAAACGGCGCCGTAGCGTTCCACGTATCGCGCCGCTATCTCCCCATATACGCTATCGCGTATCGTTTCTTGTCTTTTGTCATGATTCAATTGTCTAAAACCCACCCCTCAGCAATAGAGCGCGCAGCCTTCTTTGCGTCTTATGCAAACGGTCCCGGACAACAGTTTCGCTTTCCTTTAACGTCATTGCGGTTTTTTTATTCGAAAGCCCGTATCCGTAATTTAATAAAAAGATGTTTTTATTTTCGCCGCCGAGTTTGTTCACAACCTTGATAATATCGGAAGCCGACATGTCAAAAAGCGCCTCCTCTATGCCCCTGGCGTCGAACGGCTTTTTGTCCTGTGCAGGCGCGACATGCCGCGCCTCGTTTTCCATCAGCGCGTAAGCGCAGTTGCGGACGATCGTGACGGCAAAAACAATGGTTTGGCTGCTTCTCGGATCGTCCACTTTGTCAATATTTTTCCATATATGGATAAACGACTCATATAGGGCCTTTTCCGCCTGCATCCGATCCTTTAAAATGCTGAACGCCTTATTTAGCATCAGATGCCGGTATTCGCCGAATATATAGTCGATCTTGTCCCTATCGCTTTCCCTCCTGTGTGCCTCACGCATCGAAGCCAGCGCCTACACCCCATTTCATTGTGGAATATTGAACAGCGAGCGGTTTTTTATTATATAATCCACGCCGGACATAATTGTAAATACAAGCGCCGCGTATAGCAGCAGCCCGCCTGCGTTGATGGCCACAAGGGGCGCCGCCCTAAAGTTTTGGAACAGCAGTAGCGCAATGGCCGCGGACTGCAGGGCCGTTTTGGCTTTTCCAAAGCCGCCCGCCGCCAGCACGACGCCCTTGCTCGCCGCGAGCAGGCGCAGGCCCGTTATAATAAATTCACGGGACACGACGACGATTGGTATCCATGCGCCTATCATCCCCCTGTATGTCAGCACGAACAGCGCGGCGGTTACAAGCAGTTTGTCCGCGATGGGGTCCAGAAAGATCCCGAAGTCGGTGACCATTTTATATTTTCTCGCAATATACCCGTCCAGCGCGTCCGTCGAAAACGCGACGATAAACACTATCCCGGCGGCCGCCAGCCCGCTGCGCGCGACGAACCCGACAAACGCCTCGACCAACGCGCCCATGCCAATGAACGAGAGCAGCCTGTAGATTATGTCCGGCAGCCCGGCTGACAGCAACACAAACAACGGGATTAGCGCTATTCTGACAATGGTTAGCCTGTTTGGTAAATTCATGTCATCAATTCTCCGAGTAGCCCCTCAGAATCCCTCCCCGTGACTTTTATCCTGACAAAATCCCCCGCCCCAAGGTCGCCCGCCCTAACGCGCACAAAGCCGTCGATGTCGGGAGCGTCCGCATATGTCCTGACGCGGTACTCCGCACCGTTTCGGCCATTCCGCGAGGGTTTGCGCTGCAGCACCGAATCGACAATCGCCTCATACTCGCGCCCAATGAGCGAGGACTCCCACTGCGACATAATGGCGGCCTGTACGCGGAGCAACTGGGCCCGCCTTTTTTGCGCCACCTTTTTCGCCACTTGCCCGCCCATTGCGGCTGCCGGCGTGCCCTCTTCCCTTGAATAGGCAAATACCCCGAGCCTCTCAAACTTGATATCCGCAATAAAATCCAGAAGCCCCATGAAGTCTTCTTCGCTTTCGCCCGGGAAACCCGTCATCACCGTTGTGCGCAGCACTATGCCCGGCGCCTGCCGCCTTAATTTATTTACCAGCCCATACAGATCGGCGCGCCCGTACCTGCGCCCCATGGCGCGGAGAACGCTGTCGCTCGCATGCTGTATCGGCATGTCCAGGTAGGGCAGCAGCTTGGGGTTCGCGGCGAATTGCCGTATGAGCAAATCGTCCATGCGATCCGGGTACGCGTACATCAGCCGTATCCATCTGACGCGCTCAACGCGCGACAGCTCTTCGAGCAGCCCGCACAGCGACTCCGGCCCGGCCGTTCCATACCTTGTTGTGTCCTGTGCGATCAACACCGCCTCTATGTCGCGCCCCGCCGACGCGCGCTCGGCATCGGCAATGATGTCGGCGCGCGGCCTACTGACATACGGCCCGCGTATGGAGGGTATCACACAGTACGTGCAATGGTTGTCGCACCCCTCCGCTATCTTAATATATACAAAACCAGCGCCGCTCGTCAAGACGCGCGGCGCGTTGAGGTGATCGAGCCTCTGCCCGGCAGAGCTTTCGTGGATACTGCGCGGCGCATCTTCCTCGACACCCGCGCCGCTTTCAGCGCTTTCGCTCCCATTTTCGCGCCCAGGCAGCCCGCGCTTCCGGACGAACCGATCGACGATGTCGCAAATCCGCCCATACTCGCCCGTACCCAGCACGGCGTCCACTTCCGGCAATTCTTCCGAAAACGCGCCTCGGTATCTTTCGGACAGGCAGCCCGTCACGATTAATGCGAAGCATCGCCCCGTGTTTTTCTTTTCAGCCATGTCTAATATGGCGCCAATGGACTCTTTTTTTGCCGGATCAATAAAACCGCAAGTATTTACTATGATCACATCGGCGAGATCGGCGTCCGGCGTGATGCCATAGCCGCGCGCGCAAAGAAGGCCCAGCATCGCTTCGCCGTCCACAAGGTTTTTCGGACAGCCAAGCGACACCATGCCGATGAGGATTTGGGAAAGGCTACTACCGTCCGCGTCAGTACGCGCCAGCTTTAAGTACCTCCAAATATGAATAATCGGGATCGAAATAAATTTTAACCGGCTCCCCGTCTATATGCGTGTCAAACGCCGCCAGCCCGGCGCTGTCCAGCACAAACGCCGCGCCCCTGTTTGCAGGCGGCGCTGCAGCATAAGATATGACCTTTTCGACGCCCGGTTCAAGGCTCAGCCCTTTAACATAGGCGAACACTGTTTTGGTCTGCATGTCGAATGCGTCCATGCCTCCCCCGCCAGCGGCGCTAACGCCCCTTGCGATGTTATCGTTCCTAGCGATGCCATCGGCAACTGCGGCGCTTTCGACGCCATCTATGCGTCCGCCGCTCAATGTCAACTCAATGAAAGCGTTTTCAATGATGAGATCGGAGTTGTTAGTCAAACTTAGTTTCCCCGATATCAAAACATCGCCCACGCTGTGGTATGAGAGCACGTTGACCGGAAACGGCGCCGGCGCCGGTATCGTTATATTCATTGGCGGCGTCACCGAATCGGGCGCCGAGGCAACAGAGCCCGGATTGGATCCTAAATCCGGGGCCACATTGTCAGTTCCGTAGATTGCTATATCCGTGCTCTCCTCCAGCGGCGTCGCCATTACGATGTGCGGCGCGTCGGGGTTATCTATTGCTGCCCCTTCGTATGCCGGCGCACCGGCTGCGCCTGCTTCGCCGATAAGTTCGCTGGACGTCATGCGTTCAGCCATTCTTTTTATATGGTTATTGTAATTGCTGTAGTGTTCCTGGCCTTCCAGCTTGTTTTCAGGATAGAGCAGCGCGAGCACCGCCGCCTCATACATTTTCGCCGTCGACGCAGAGCCCCGCCCGGCATCGTCGGCCGCGCCGCCGTTGACGGCATCGGCTTCGCGTTCCGAAATGCGCCTCGTGATATCCCCCAGGTTGTATAAGGCGGGCACAACCGTATAGACGATCACTTCCTGCGGCTGCTCGGGCGCCGTTCCCAATGTTCCGCCGGATATATATTTTACACTAAAATAACCGACTGCGCTAAATAACAATAAAATAGATAGGACGACAGCAATCCGCTGGGCGCCAAACTGTATCCGCGATCCCCCAAAAAAAGGAACAGCGATTGCAAATGCACGCTTTTCGCCTGTCGGCGCTTTTATTGCCGAAGCGATGCCCGCCGCCCCCGCGTTACCGGCGCGATCATTGCCGGCGCCCCGATCATAAGCGGCAGCGTTTATATTACCATCCGTATTACTCGAACTGCTTATATTATCCGCTTCATTTGCAATGCCAGGGACGCTAGCAGCGCCAGGGACGTCAGCGGCACCAGGGACGTCAACGGCGCCAGCGGCATCAATGGAGCCAGGCACATCAGCGGCGCCGGTTATATCAGCGACACCAGTGAAATCCGCAGTGCCAGAGATATCAGCGGCGCCGGTAAAATCCGCAACACTGGCAACATCTGTAACATCAGTGACATCAGTGACATCTGTAACATCCGTTATATCCGTCGCATTGGCGATATTTATATAGTTCGCTATGTCGTTTGGATCTATGATATCTACATCAACAATGCCCGCCCTGTCCGCAGTCCCTGCACTGACCGCGCCGCCCGAGGCCTGCGCGGCTTGCGCGGCCTGCGCCGTCCTGGACATAAAGTCCGCCGCAGCGCTATTGGGGCCTGCCACAAACGGCTCGGCGCCAAGGACCCTCTCCGGCAGCCCATCCGTTGCGGGCATGTCCGCGAGCAGATCCAGATCGCCGTTCATTATTTCATCGAGCAAACTCTTGAGATCGCCGGAATAGGCGTCATCGGACTGCGCCTGCGGATCCTCCGAACCATCGTTGCCCATCGTCGCTGTCATACTTAATTCATCCGCCATCGCAAAACCTGACCCTTTCCCGATTAGCTAAAAAATCTGTTTTTCTGTCAATCATTTCATCGTTACGGCTTATATATTCCAACAGATTTTTTACATTAAACACCCTTTCGATGCTCCCCGTTTCGTGGTTCACGAATTTCGATACCGCGCCCGCGCCCGCCGCGAACACGTCGACGCTGTCGGCCATTTCGTGTACATTGTAAGCGCATTCATGGCCCCTCGCCGCGAACCCTGTGTTGGCCAGGTTGCCAATGGTGTTTTTTTGCCGGTAAAGATAGTAGGGCTGCATTCCCAACAGCGTGGCCCGGCTCAGGGCGGCGTCCTGCATGGCGGCGGTCTCCCCCGCGTCCGGGCAAGTGTAGCGCCACCCAAACTCGTGTATGCGCGACGAGCGCTTCACGCAAAGGGTGTGGGCGGTGAAACTTTCGGGCCGCATCTCCGAAATGGCGTCGAGGGTATGCGCGAAATCGCGCAGCCCCTCGCCCGGCAGCCCGGCGATAATGTCCATATTTATATCGTCAAAGCCCGCCCTCCGCGCGAGCCAAAAAGCTTCGACCACATCATTTGGGGAATGCCCCCTCCCAATCAAAGCGAGCGTGCTCCCGTTCATGGACTGCGGGTTGATGCACAGCCGCAGCCTTCCGGCGCCCCGCGCGCCTTCGCGGATCGCGTCTAGCTTGTCGGCGTCGATTGTGTCCGCCCTACCGGCCTCAACCGTGATCTCGTCGGGGCGGTTATGCGAAAACAGCTCGGCGATTCCGTTCAACAGCCACGATAGCTCGCGCCGCCCGAGCGCCGTCGGCGTGCCGCCGCCGACATACACCGCCCGGGGCCGGATCCCGGCGCCGTCCATGTGGCCCGCTATAAAACGCAGCTCCGCAAACAGTGCGCGTATATACTGTTCGGCATATTTATCCGCCTTATTGTGCGCGTCCGACGCGAACGAACAATAGGCGCATTTTGACACGCAAAACGGTATGCCGATATACAGGATGCAGTCTTTTTTTGCATCATAGCTCTGGATTATCGCGTCCTGATTCTCAACGATCCGCAGGCACAAATCCGACGTCTCCGACGGCACGTCGTATGCCCGCGCCATTTCGGCGGCCGCTTCGCCCTTGGAAAAGCCCGTCCGCATGAGATCCGCATAAAGCTTTATTGGCCTGACGCCGACCAGGGCCCCCCAAGGCAGGCGCCAACCTCCAAGCCCACCGGCGCCAACGCTGAAACCAGTGCTCATATCCTCTCCGACGCCTGCATCTCCGTCGGTATCTCTGCCAGCGCCCGCACCATCTCCGGTGTCATCGCTTTGCGCCGATAGCGCCCGCGCTTTTAGCATGCGGTACAGCGCCATTTTTGCTTCATAGGCGATGCCGCCGCGCCCGGGCCCCAACGCGCCTTCCCGCTCGCAGAAGCCTGCAGACGCGCCCCCGCCCGCGCCGTAACGCAGCTCCAGAACACATCGGCCCTCCGTAAACGAAGCGGTAATAACATCCGCCGCCGCGCTGCCGCCCCGCCCGCCCGTATCGCCAGGCTCGTTCAAATCGACAGGCTCGGGCGCGCGGCGGACCGCACTCGCCCTAGCAGCCAAACCGCCCCCGCCCGCCCCGCAGGCATTGTGCGGCCCGGGCGCGCGGCGGACCGCGCCACTGTAAAAAAGCTTTACGATATCATATATATGGCTATGGTATTTTTCCGGCGATACGCGGAGGAGCACATCATTATCAAACATAATATGTTATATTTCAGGCTGATATTTTATACGCCAACAAAGCGCAGGGCGCGCTATTCGCGCGTCAAAACGCCTTCTTGGAATCGAGGAGCAGCGTCACGGGCCCGTCGTTTTCAATCGTCACAGCCATATCGGCCTGAAACACCCCCGAAACCACCGGCAGGCCCGCGAGGGCGCAGCGCTCTGTGAACGCATCATACAGCCCGCGCGCCCGATCGGTGGGCATTGCCGCGTCATATGATGGGCGCATGCCCTTCCTGCAGTCGCCGTACAACGTGAACTGCGAAACAATCAGCAGCGAGCCGCCCACCTGGCTGACGTTCAAGTTCATTTTGCCGTCGCCGTCCGAAAATACCCGGAGGCCCAAGATTTTGCCCGCAAGCCATTCGACGTCCCAATCGCCGTCGTCTTTGCCCACGCCGACAAATATGCACAGGCCCTGCCCTATTTCGCCCCTGAGCTCGCCGTCGGCCACAACGGCGGAGCGCGCCACCCGTTGTACAACCGCCCTCATTTGATACCCCGTGTAATTTTAATGAATGCTGCGCGTGACCCTGATTACGCTGTCGATGCCGTTGATTTTTCTGATAATTGTGTCCAACTGCGTTTTATCGACAATCTCCAAAATCAGGTCGATCATGGCCAAATTATCGCGCGAGACCTTGGCGTTTATATTTTTGATCGGTATCATAAGCTCACCGATGGAGCTGGTTATATCGGATATAAGCACCGGCCTGTCGTTCGCGACGATCAATATAGCCGCCTGGTACGTCTCGATGACCTGGTCGTACCAGGACACCTCTACCAGCCTGTTGTCGTCGTCGACGGAGTTTACGACGTTGACGCAGTCGAACCTGTGCACGGAAACCCCCCGCGACCTTGTTATATAGCCGACTATCGGATCGCCGGGGACCGGGTTGCAGCAGTGCGACGTCCGCACGAGGCAGTTGGCAACCCCCCGGACGAGTATTTCGCTGTCCGCCTGCCTTTTTTTGCGGCCCGCAACCTTTTTTAGCTCCTGCACGCCCTGCTGCAGGCTGTTCTGTTTTATAAATTCGGTAACGGTTTCCGGCGGTGTTTTGCTAACCGCGTTGTATTCCTCCACGAGCCGAAACACCAGCTTTGTGCTGGAAATGCCATTGTATCCGACTGCGGAGTACGCGTCGTCGAGGGCGGCAAAATTATAGCGCTTTATCAGGCGATCCACCAAATCGGCCCTCAGGAGCTGGGACGGCAAGTAACCCTGCCTCTTAATTTCCTTGTCCACCAGCTCCTTGCCCCGGACGATGTTCTCCTCCCGGTTTTCGCGCTTGAACCATTGGCGGATCTTGCTCCTGGCTTGCCCGCTCTTCACGATATCGAGCCAGTCGCGGCTGGGCCCGTGCTCGTTGACAGAGGTAATGATTTCCACAATGTCCCCGTTTTGCAGCGTGTAGGAGATGGGCACAATCCGGCCATTGACGCGCGCTCCGTTCATGCGGTTGCCTATGGCGCTGTGGACGCGGTATGCAAAATCTATCGGCGTCGAGCCGTTCGCAAGGGCAAAGACGTCCCCTTTCGGCGAAAATGCAAAAACAGTATCGGAAAACAGGTCGATCTTTAAATCCTCGACAAAATCATCCGAGTCCTGAACGTCGCGCTGCCATTCAATAAGCTGCCTGAGCCAGGCCAATTTTTGGTCGTCCTCATTGAGGTCAAAGCCGAGATCGAGCGCCCCGTCCCCAGCCCCTTGCCCCGTGGGCGCGGCGCCCTGCGCGGCCCCCGGCGAGTAACCGGATACAGGCCCCGACCTGTCCCTGGGCGAGCCTGTGGAAGCGCTTTCCTTGTACTTCCAATGCGCGGCTATCCCGAACTCAGCGACGCGGTGCATGTCCCATGTCCTAATCTGCACCTCGAACGGAGCGCCCGACTCCCCGATCAGCGTCGTATGCAGCGACTGGTACTGGTTCGGCTTGGAAATCGCGATATAATCCTTGAAACGACCCGGGACGGGTGTATACTCGTTGTGCGCAGTCCCGAGCGCCGTATAACATTCGCTCACAGTATTGACAATGATACGCAGGGCATAGATGTCGTATATTTTATCGAGCGGCTTGTCCTGGTTGCGCATTTTGCGGTAAATGCTGTAGAGGTGCTTCATGCGGTATTCGATATGGGCGTTTATGTGCAGTTCTTCGAGCCTGCTGCCCAAAAGGTGCGCGACGTCCGATATCGGCGCCTCGCGCTCTACCTGGTTCACGGACAGCAGTTCGGTCAGCTCGTCATATGCCTCCGGCTCCAGATAGCGCAGGCACAGATCCTCAAGTTCGCTCTGGACGCGGAAAATACCCAGCCTGTTCGCCAGGGGCGCGTATATTTCGAGGGTCTCCTTGGATTTTATGATCCTGTGCTCGGGCGGCATATCGTAAAGCGTGCGCATGTTGTGGAGGCGGTCGGCCAGCTTTATGAGGATCACCCGGATGTCCTTCGACATCGCGAGGATCATTTTCCTGATGTTTTCCGACTGTTGCTCCTCTATCGACGTATAGGGGATGTTTTCCAGCTTAGTCACTCCGTCGACAATTTGGGCGATCGTGTCCCCAAACATTGCGGACAGATCGTCCAGCGTGACGAACGTGTCTTCGACGACGTCGTGCAGCAGACCGGAAACAATGGAGCCTATATCGAGCTCGAGCCCTGCCAGAATTAGCGCGACATTAAGGGGGTGCATTATGTACGGTTCGCCGGAGACGCGGTTTTGGCCGCTGTGCGCCTCACAGGCGCACTCATAGGCGCGATCCAAAAGCTCATAGTCGAAACTTTGGGCGTATTTACCGATTTCCACTTTCAGTTGTTCATATTCGGTATGCAATTCTCGCACCAATGATTATGCAAAACCCCCTCTGATACACGGAAGTATACCATAACCGCTTCAAACTGACAATATTTGAATTTCATTTAGTGGATTATGCGCATATGTGCCGCTTATATTGGAACGCGCCAGTATGCAGGCATGTCGCTACGCGTTCCGGCATGAAATTTGACACACATAATGTTTGATATTAAAATGGCATCGGCTACAGCCAGGAAACACAGTGAACGTCGCACATGTATTTTAAATACCATCAGCGTGAAAAGGCGGGATTAAAATCGAACAAAACAAAAAAAAGCCAGGCGCCTTTGATGAAAATGAGCCCCAACCTGTTACCGGAGGGCATAATGCACACGAAGGACATTACATGCATAAAGAGCATGAGGGGCAGGACGGGCAGAATTGGCAGGACGGGCAGGGCGCGAATGATGGGCATGAGGGGCATGAGGGGCAGGACGGTCAGGGTGTGAATGACGAGCATGTGAGATATGAAGAACATGGCGGGCAGGGCGCGAATGACGGTCATGTGAGATCTGAAGAGAATTTCGGGCATGCAGAAACGGCGTGCAGCGAAACGCTGCCGCCCACTTTCCCGCCTACCCCGCATGGGCGCGTATGGCAGATCGACGCCCTGCGCGGGACCGCCATGATCCTGATGACTGTGTTCCACGCCCTTGTGGACGTGCGCGACTTCTTCGGGTTCGCCGACGTCCGGTATTACGAGCCCCCGCTTATGTACATAGGGAGGAGCTCAGCCATCCTTTTTATGTTCGTGTCCGGCATCAGTTGCCGTTTTTCAAAAAGCAACATCAAGAGGGGCGCCAGGGTCATACTGTGCGGCATGATAATCACTGCGGCGACGCTTGTTGCCGTCCGCGATCTGTATATTAGATTCGGCATCCTGCATTTTTTAGGCGCCGCGATGATCATAATCGGCCTGTTCGAGCGACTGGTGACAAAAGAGCGGTTGCGCCAGTTGGCCATGTGGATCGCTTCCCCCGCTTCGCTGATTATTGGAAGGATTTTTAGCCAAATGCGCACGACACTGCCGTTTTTATTTGCTTTTGGGTTAATTACCGCAGATTTCGTTTCATACGACTATTACCCGATCTTTCCATGGATCGGCATTGTGTTCGCAGGCTACGCGGCTGGCCGGTTCGTCGTCGCCAACCGCGCCAAGCTGTCTACCATGCGCGGCAACCGCGCCACATCGGCGCTGTGCGCCCTGGGGAGGGTATCGCTCATATACTACATCTTGCACCAACCCGCCCTATTCGCCCTCTTTTTCGCCATTGACTTTTTTCGTCGCATAGCGCTCAACCTGTAGGATCACCCCCTGCGCAAGCGCGTCCCTGATGCACCGATCGATCTCGCTACTGATCTCTGCGGATATCTCATTTCGAGGCATAACAATCACCAGCCGCCTTACCAATATTTCTTCTGGCAAAATGACGATGCCCGCGCTCCCGTACGGGGCCGGCTGCCCCTGATAGTCCCTTAACTGGCCAACATATCCATCAATCACCCTGCCAATGCCTACGGGGGTCTGGTATGACGCGGCGGTCGTATCAATGCTGTGGATGGCCGTCGCCACGCCATCGTTGAACGAAGCCAGTACATTGAACCCCTTTGGGAGGTTGGCATGGAATATTTCCTGGATGCGGTCGCCCCGCTCGAAGTTGTGTAGCGACCATATATCATCCTCTGCCCATATGGGCCCCCTGCCAGCCGCATTTTGGCTGGCGCCGAACAGCCATGCCCGTGAGCAGGCCTCCTGCTCTATTGTTATCCGGGAGAAAGGCTTGATAGGTATGGGCACATTGAAAGCGTACCTGACATTTATTTTGACGTCCTCTCCACCGTCCGACAGATATGATGATCGTGCATAATCCAGGCCCTGCGCCCCGCCCTCGATATTTAGCCCCGCCAAGGCCCCAGGCGCGGGCCCGGCTTCGACGCCCAATGCGGGCAATGTGCCATAGTTAAAATACTTACTTGTCACCAGATCCGCGTATTGGCAAAATAGCGCCCCACTTATCCGGTCAGTCAATGCAGACGACGCAATCGACAGTTGCTGGAACGCTTCATCACCGGCGCCCAAAGGCAGCCATTCGACAAACTGCGCCGATTTTATCGCAATGCCCCCGGCACTCTCCGCCCCGAGGCCTGATAGCCCCTGTGCGCCGGGCGGCGCATCCGGCGCGCCAGAAAGCCCATATAAATAGCTGGCGCCTGCGATCTCGAGCGACGCCTGGCTGATTGCGTGCTGCACGCGTTCGTGAACCTGTACCGCCCTCAGCAAAAAAGCGATGGCAACCAATATGCAAAAGTATAGCGGGAGGGAAATGGCAGCCTCCAAAGTCAAAGCGCCCTGTTGCCCATGCGCACCATGCGCTATGCGCCATAATGTTTTACAGGATTTTCCAATTTTAAGCATGTCGCAGGCTCCAACCATAAATCGTGAACCCATTAAAACAAGTCGCGCACGGTTACCGCCCGAAGCAAATGCCTGTTATCAGCGGTCTTTAAATATGTAGGCATAAATGGCGCAGTCATAAACAGATAGTTGACCGTCGCCGTCAGTTCGCCTTGCACTTCACAATATAGGTCGCCCACTTTAAGGCCCCGCCCAGCGAATTTTGTGTTGATTTCAACCAAGTCGCATATGCGGACCAGCTTCGTCTGCCTCGCTTCCGTCATCATAAACAACCTCAAATAATCTATGTATGACCATTTTTGTTGTTCCTCGGTTTTTGGCTGGCCTTCCGCACCTACGCCTATAATGGTTTCCCAGTCCCCCGCCAGTTTCATGAACGGCGCCCTTTTGCCATCCAATAAATTTTCGACATCCAAAATCGCCTCTTTCATGCTCCAAGCCATCAGTACAAGCTCAGCCACGACAGGCGCCAGCGCCTCCGACGCCCATTGCGGCAGCATGGCCGCCGCTGTGTCCCTGGCAAACTGTATCTTGCGCGGGTCCGAATAAACATGGATAAAGTTCATGGCGTACCTGGCCGTCAAAATCTGGGCCTTGGTCCAAAACATATTGCTCGATTGTTTGTCACAGCCGTGCAGTATGTACTCCGCTTCCGCGTCAAAAAATGCAACTTTCGACGGTTTCGCGACGCCCGCCCATCTGTAATCGTCATCAACATAATTGTCAAAAATACTTAAAGCGTATTCGCCGACATATTGCGCGTCGCGAAGGTTTTCAATACCGACGCCCAGCAGCTCGCCGATGTCTTTAATGACGACCAGCGCGTTCGACGAATATTCATTATTGAAATCAAACGGGTCGTAGCCGATCGCCCCATTTTCCACAAGGCTAATGTATTGATTTGTCTGCATATCGAAACCTTGGGCGTTTGAGACCGGCAGCACTTCATATTGGGGCTCAATGACAGGGGGCGCGGGGCTCAGGCCGGAGGCAAACAGCACCTGCGTCCGCTCCCACCACGGCCTTTGGTTGCGTGACGGCAGATCGTGAACGTCGACACCTATGTCCGACAGTTTTTTGTCATTACCTACATGGGCAGGGCTGCCCATACCGCCGCCGAGGAGTTCGGTTATGCGGTCGTCTACGAACTCCCTCGGATCGGCAAATCCGCTCCTCGGGCTGATTTTCATATAATCAAAACCGGCAATATAATTATACGATGAAATATCCGGCGCGAGCCTCTTTCGTATCGACGCCCCGTCGATGCGCCCCCCGAGTGGCGAGTAGCCCAGCAAGTCGCGCCTTAAGCTTTCCATTTCGTCCAGGGCGCGGGATAAAACATCCATGTTCGCCGCCAGCGCCCCTGATATGCCAACCGCGCCAATGGCGTCATCCAGCAGCGCCTTCGCGCGTTCGGCCTCGCCCCGCAAGGGGGCTGCAAAAGCCATTTCCATATCATCTACGTTGTCATTAACGCTTTTGTCTACGTTATCTGCGCTATCATTAACGCTTTTGCTTACGTTATCTGCGCTGTCATTAATGCTTTTGCTTACGTTATCTGCGCTGTCATAAGCGCTGTTATTTACTTTATCATATGCATTATTAAATGAGACATCATTTACATCGTTATATAAGTTAACATCTATGTTTAGCTTAGCTATGCTGTCATCTAGCATTTCATATATCAGCATGGCATCATCGACAGCGGCGACGATATTTTCCACACAGACGGCCGCTCCCCTGTTGGATTCATAGAAAGCCCTCGTCTCGCGTTCAATCAGCTTGTCCAAAGCCTCCTCCAGCTCCCACCTGGCTTCGTTCAACTGATCCCTTTCTTCCCTGTCGGCCTCGGGATCGGGTGTATTTGAACGGCTTCGGGCCAACTGTGCGTAATAATTGCTCCGCGACACCTCAACATAATAATCGTAGCGCCCTGCGATATCGGTAGCCAGGGCCTGCCTGGCGGCATTCCTGTTGAAATTAAGTACATACCTGTCATAAACGCCGGTCGTGCCTGTGTCGCCATATAAATAGTCGCGTAGGTCGGCCTGCTCCCAACCGATTTCGGCGAGCTTGCGGTTAATCTCTATATTAATCTGCGCGGCGCCCGCCATCTTCGCCGCGCTCGCCGCCAAAAGGGCGAAGTCCCCGGCGCCGGTCGCCAGCGCTGCCGGCGCCCTGTATTTGACGTATTCCAGGATTTGCCGCTCGATCACCTCCAAATCCGCGAGCGGCTTCGCCGTATGCAGGTCTGCCCGCTCTATGCCATAATCGTACAGGCGCGCAGGCCGATCCCCCGCGCTGCCAAAAGGCTCATTTCCTGCCAAGCCCCGTTCTAGGCCGGACGGCAGGTTTTTTTCGATATATTCATTAAGGACAGAGGCGTCGGGTGTTGGCATATGGATAGCGAACAAACCATATTCGCCATATAAATTGGATTCATACCCGGCAAGCACGGACACGGCGGCGATGTCCAGCGCCCTGGCCGCCTGGTTCTGCGCCGCGCCAAGCCGCGCTATGTCCACCAGCAGGCAAGTAAGCGCGACGACAGCAAACATGACAATCGCAAAGAATATCGACAGCCCGCCCCTGTCACACATGCGGAATCTCGAAATATTGGGAAGCCAGCCCCAGTCCCCTTTTCGGAACCTCGCACTATTGGGCAGCCCGCCCCTTTCTCCCTTGCGTAATTTTGCGAAATTAACATGAGAGTTGCTATTTATCAATGGAGCAGCCCCCCGATATAGCTTCTAATGTGCCCAATTATGTTGGCAAAATTGTCCCCAGCGCCGGCCTGCCCCTGCGTCGCTTCATGTTCTTTGCTCTCTATCTCTATAACATAGCCGATACAGCGGATGTTTTCAGCAAAGTCGGGTATGAGCGATTTGGCTGCGTATGATCCGGAAAATACACTGCCATAGCCGAACTCGGCCATGACATTGCGGTTAGGCAATAAAGTCCTGCCATGCAGCCCGACAGTCAGCGTTTTACCGAATATTCCGCTCTGATACGCTGCCCCGCCCTGCGCCTGAGTGTAGCCAGTCAACGAAATAAAATCGTGGCGCGTATCCGCCATATCGGCTGCGAACCTGATTTTCTCCCCCGCACCACTGTCATATAAGCGGTGGTAAAGGCCGCCGTTAACAAAAACGCCGCCGCCCATAAAACCGCCACTACGGCTAGTATTATCATTACTATTAATACCGTCATTACCATTAGTACTGCCACTATTGCTAGCACCACCACTATTGCTAGAGCCGCCACTACCGCCGACACCGCCCATATCGCCAACGTTGGCACCGTCATAATCGGCGCCGCCTACAGCGCCAACGTAAGCACCGCCAATTTCGGCGCCACCGCCGCGCCACGCCACCGCCGCACGCTGTGCCGCATATACCGACGCGGATTGCAATTGAGCCTGGCCAAACAGCAGCAGTACAATATATATAGATAATCCGACCACAAAAACGACAAGCGGCACTACAATCGCGCCCTCCAGCGTGATAGAGCCCCGTTCCGAGGCAAGCCAAAATTTATGCATACATTTTAAATACATCTTCCGCGCCTGTGCCAAACTAAACACTAAGCCTCCATAAATTAACATCATATTGCTGTTTATATCATTATTGTAAATTATTGGATTTACATTGTCAAGCATAAATAGAAATATTTTACATTTTATTATCATGATTGAATGACTGGAATAATACTTTTATATGATTAAACATATAATGTGGCAAAAATAGACTAAGCATAGCAGAGGATATTAAACGGCATGGATATAATAAATATTTTTGTGCATTGTCGGAAACAGAATACGAAATGGCGAAAATGCTGTACCAAACAGGAAAATCGTTAGATTGTATAATATTATACAAAACGCGGGCACGCATAAACCAACCAAAGGTTTACTAAAAAATTATTTATAAACGAGAAACCAACAGTGTGCTGCTCTGGATGCAGATAACTGACAACGCATTATATTTTAAAGCAAACTTGTTCCATATAAAGTATTACTCAGTTAATATATCGGCTTGTTCTGTTAAAACTAAAAATGCCATAGCATCTACAAATGAATGTGGTTTTTTTGGATTATATGTACCGCATATGCCTTATCACATTTACAACAACGAATACAAACCTTGCATTTTTCACGGCTACTATTTTAGAAAATGGATAATGAAGATTGGTGCATGCTGAGGAATTTGATAGTTTTGGAGCATGATAATCAAAATAGGAGCTAAAACACGCTTTCACTCGTTATCCCTGAAAAATAAGGATAAAAAGTACCATATCATGGATTTCAAAGACATTGATATTACAAACCGCAGCGGACGCACTAGTATGGCTTTAACTCGTTTTGTTGTAATCACCGATTTTCGCATAATAACTGATGTAATGAATTTTTATGAATACTATCATACCAAACGCTGTAAATCCAAGGCTTACAAAGGCATACAGTCTCAGTTATTAATCAAAAACATTACATTGAATGACGCTAATACCATTTATTATAACATGTCAAATTTGGTTCGTTAATGCTTTACTGAGAACATTATATCAAAAAACCACTGAAAACAGGCTATTATGTGCTTGTAATAATAGATATAAAATTTACGATTAATTTTTAACATTATATTATTGACATTATAAACGTCATATAGTATAATTGTTTTATGAGCGATGCTAGTTTTTTTCAAGATCCGAAGGCAGAATGGCAGCGTCGGTACGAGGCCATAAGAGCGGCCGTTGTCGATAGATTGCCTGACAAAATCATTGCGGAACGTTTCAGGTATAGCCCTGCCTATGTCAGCCAACTGCGGTATAAATTCCGCCACGGCATGATCGAGTTTTCCGAACCGGCTGGTGATAAACAGGCCCCAAGGCGCAAGGTGGACAAAGCTACACGTGAAAAAATCATTGCTTGGAGGAAAAAGGAGCTGTCCGCTGGCGAAATAACCGAGTTGATCCTGCTGGAGGGGGTCGAGCTCTCTGTCCGCACTGTTGAAAGGGTGCTTGCCGAGGAGGGTTTCGCAAAGCTTCCCCGCAGGGCGGCGATGCGCATAGGCCGCACGGTAAAGGGCGCTGAAATACCGGAGCGCTCAGAAACAATCAGATTGGGGCCATTGGCCGGGGCACGGTATGAGTCGGACAGCGCCGGGGTGTTTCTGTTTGCCCCCTTTTTGGCGCAGCTGGGCATTGGCGGCATAATAAAAAAAGCCAGGCTGCCCGGGAGCCGCGCAATACCGGCGATGAACTATTTTTTGTCCGTGCTGGCGCTAAAGCTACTCGGCACGGAGCGGTATGCCCATGTGGGTGATCATTCATTTGATCCGGGGCTTGGGCTGTTTGCGGGGCTTAATGTGCTGCCCAAATGCACCGCGCTTTCTTCTTATTCATATTCACTTGATCAGGCCCATATAAACCGCCTTCAGGAAGCGTTTGTTGGCAGCGCGCACCGGCTGGGCATCTACGACAAAAGCGCGATCAACCTTGACTTTCATACCGTCCCCCATTATGGCGACGAATCGGTCCTGGGCGAGCATTGGAATGGCGCCAGGAACAAGCGGATGAAAGGCGCTTTGACCATGTATGCCCAGGACTCAGAAACAAAACTCATCGTTTATACGGCTGCCGACATACAGCATAGTGAAGCGGACGATCAGGTCCTCAGCTTCGTGCCCTATTGGGCGAAGATAAGCCGTCAGATGAATTCAATGTTGATCTTCGACAGCAAATTCACAACATATCGGAATCTGTCTGAACTCAACAGCCAGAACATAAAGTTTGTCACGCTGCGCCGCCGTGGCCAAAAGCTGCTTGAGGAAGCCGGCAGGATCGAATCCTGGGCAAGGATCAGCATACCGCATGAAAAGCGCAAATATCCCAACCCATTTATCCATGAATCCTTTGAAGCGTTGAATGGATATGATGGAATGATACGCCAGATAATCCTGAAGGGGAACGGGCATGAAAGGCCGGCATTTCTTATTACAAACGACTTCGAGTCGCCCGCCGAGCTTCTTGTTTCGAAATATTCTTGCCGATGGCATGTGGAAACAGGTATCTCGGAAGCCGTGAAGTTTTTCAATGTCAATGCGCTTTCATCGCCCATGCTTTTGAAAGTGCATTTTGATATGGTTATGACTATGGTCGCCGACACCCTGTACTGGCGGCTGGCACAAAACTTGCGCGGATTTGAAAAATGCGACGCCAACACAATTTTTCGCAATTTTGTTCATGGCAAAGGATATGTTAATATAAATAACAACGAAATTGTAGTCACATATCCAAAGCGCGCACATAACCCAATATTAAGGGCTGTAAACTGGCAGCAAGCACATCGAACCATACCGTGGTTAGATGATGTTAACCTAACTTTTGTATTTAAGTGAATTATTAATCATTATATCGTATGACGGTTAAAAACATTGCGAAAATCGGTGTTTAAATGACATTTTTTTGCTTGATCCTATTCCAAGCAAAATGCGCGGCTACTCACAACTGTCCAAAACCCTTCGCCAGGATGCTTCAAACATCGCGGGGGTGATTGCTGCTTTTCCTGATGTTGAAAAATTGCATATAGAAAAAGCGATAATGGAATATGTAAAAATTCTTCCAGAAAAAGATTTAAAACGCGTATATACGGAAACCGTTGGGGCCTTTGGCAATGACGCTATGCTCATGTGCGAAGAGGGATGGGAAAACACGAACACTAACATTGTCGACGCCAGCGGTATGTCTGACGGAACCTTGCGATATTTGGCTATAGTCGCGGCTATATATACAAGGCCGGAAAATAGCCTTTTTATAATAGAAGAAGTTGACAACGGTTTGCACCCCTCGAGGGCGAAAGACCTGCTTTTCATGTTAAAACAGTGGGCGCGGAAAGGAAAGTGGATGTATTGATAACAACGCACAATCCAGCTATATTGGATGCGGCAGGTCATAAAATGGTGCCTTTTATCTTTTATGTGCATAGGGACGGCGAGACCGGTTCCAGCTTGGTTACGCCTTTAGACGAAATTGGAACGCTTCCGAAGATGATGGCTTCCGGTTCGCTGGGGGACATTTCAACAGACAAAAGCATAGAGAAAGCATTATATTGACCGGGGATGATGGGCTAAAGGCATATGAACCTACATCACAGCCGCTTGTACCAAGGCGCCGGCAAAACAAGGATAAGCTTAACTAACGACTACAAAGTAAGATTACGTTTATTATTTGTTAACCACTCCATAAAGCCTACTTTAAATGGCAAATGGTCAAATGATTTCGTCCCGGTGTGGGCGAAGCCGTTTGCGGCGTACCAGTCTTTTAGGACGGTTTGGTCCTCCACGATGCCGATAATGATTTTGCTGCCGCCAAGCTCCCTGACTTTGTCCTTGCAAAAATCCACCAGCCGCTTCCCATAGCCATAATGCCGCCACTCGGGCAAAATGGACACATGGTTCATTTCATATACGCCGTCGCCCACGTCTGTGAGCGACGCGAACCCGAAAATAGTGTCGCCCACGAAGTACCCGAATGGATAGTAACCGTCTTTTATCTTGCTGGCCAACCGTTTATTGGTTATAAAGCTCGTATGGCCAGGGCAGTTCTCCCGCGTCCAGCCGAAATCCTTTGCGACGGTGGCAAAGCTGCGGCGTATAATGTCGGCGTACTGCGGGAGATGCCCTGCGTCCAGTGGGCGTATCTCGGCGAGATCGTGAATCTGCATCCGGAACCACACCACGCCGTCCGGGCATGGGAACTCGATGTCATGGTTGTTGGGGTAGCTCAACAGGCGCAAGTCACCGTTTGTATAGACCACTTCTTTGAGTCGGTACAAATTCATCATGGTCTTTGAACAAAAGCCGCCGCAGCCGTTCGTCGGCATGGGGCAGCCATACTCGCAAACATAGGCGTCGCCGACTTCATGGCCGTTTCGGCATTGCAACGGCTTGCCGTCCTTAGCGCGGTCGACGACTGTGATGGTAAAGGATTTGTTCTCTGCAATTAATTTTCTCATCTTAATAATCCCCGCTTTCGCCATATCATTTTAACATATCGCTACAATCTAGCGAATGTTCCGATTTAACCAAGATTTAGCTAATCAAATTGTAGCATCCGAATAAATTTCCATATCAACAAAATCAGCCGATATAATATATTTTTGTGTTATTTTTTTTGCGATGTGATAAAATAGATAGGCATGTAATCTACTTTATAACGGAAACGGGGGACAATCGTTAATGATCAACAAAAAGACCAATGTTCCTTTTGCGGGGACTGCGGATCAGGAGCAACGGCTCCTGAAAGTGATTGAAGAGAGCCGGGGCGTCAAAGGCTCACTGATAATGGTCCTGCAGAGCGCCCAGGAAATCTACGGCTATCTGCCGATAGAGGTGCAAAAGATAGTCTCGGAGCAAATGGACATCCCTCTGGAGGAGATATATGGGGTCGTCTCGTTCTACGCCCAATTCTCCCTCAACCCCATGGGGCAGTACAAAATATCCTGTTGCCTCGGCACAGCTTGCTATGTGCGGGGCGCCGGCAAGTTCTTTGAAAAAATCTCTAATGAGCTGGGCGTCAAGTCCGGCGAATGTACCCCCGACGGCAAGTTCTCGCTGGAGGCGTGCCGCTGCATCGGCGCCTGCGGCCTAGCGCCCGTCCTCACAGTCAACGAGGACGTGTACGGGAGACTGACCGAGGAGCAGGTTGAAAAAATATTAGCGAAGTATTGATCCCGCCGGTGAACGTCGTTCCGGCAGTGCCGCATCAATCCAGCCCGGTATCTAGCTATGTATGAGCTTTCATTGAATATCATGGACATCGCGCAAAACTCGATCAGGGCGAACGCGAAGCTGGTTTCGGTCACAATAGACGTCGACGAAGCGCGCGACATGATGACAATTGTGATCGAGGACGACGGAGACGGCATGAGCGAGGACGTCCGCAAAGCCGTATCGGACCCGTTTTTTACGACCAGGACCACGCGCAAGGTGGGTCTGGGCCTCCCGTATTACGAGATGGTCTCTAAAATGTGCGAGGGAGAGTTCGAGCTCCGGTCGGAGCAGGGAAGCGGCACACGCGTTAGCGCGGGCTTTAGGATATCACACATAGACCGCGCGCCATTGGGCAACACGGGCCAGACGCTTGCGTTACTGGCTGGCGCGAACCCCGGGGTGGAGTTTATATTTGCGTTCAAGCGCGGGGGCAGTGGCGTTGGCGGCGACGGTGACGGTGGCGGTGGCAGTGGCGGCGGTGACAGCGTTGGCGGTGGCAGTGGCGGCGACGGTGAAAACGATAGCGACGGCAACGGTGACAGCAGTTTCGTTTTCGACACGCGCGAGATAAAGGCGATCCTGGACGGCGTGGGCATAGACACGCCCGAGGTGGTCGTATATATGGAAGGCTACATCAACGAGAACATACAAAATATTGCCAGGGGGATAATTCTGTGAAAAGCATGGAAGATTTAAAGGCTTTAAGGGACAAGCTGAAAAATACGGTCGACATCCGGCAGAGCGACGAGAACAAAACGCGCGTGGTGGTCGGCATGGCCACCTGCGGCATAGCAGCCGGAGCGCGCCCTGTTTTGGCCGCCTTTACCGAGGAGGTCGCCAGGCGGCAGGTCAGGAACGTGACGGTGGGGCAGACTGGCTGCATCGGGATATGCCAGTACGAGCCGGTCGTCGAGGTGCACCAGCCCGGCAAGGAAAAGGTAACGTATGTCAACATGACGGCGGAACGGGCCGTACAGGTCGTCAACAGCCACATCATCAACGGCAATGTCGTCGGCGAGTACACGATTGGCAGCTATACGTCATGAGCGGCGGCCAGCCAACATCGGCCGGCCAACAATATGATGCAACAACCAATTATAGGCAGAGGAGAAGAGGGATAAGATGTTTCGTTCTCATGTTTTAGTATGCGGGGGCACCGGATGTATTTCGTCCGGCAGCGCCGCCCTCATTGACGCTCTCAACAAAGAGATAGAGGCCAACGGCCTGGCCGAAGAAATAAAGGTCGTCACGACTGGCTGCTTTGGGCTTTGCGCCCTTGGGCCCATCATGATTGTATACCCGGAAGGCAGCTTCTATTCGATGGTAAAGGTTTCGGACATACCCGAAATAGTCAGCGAGCATTTATTGAAAGGCCGCATTGTGACGCGGCTGCTGTACCAGGAAACGGTGCGGGCGGACGGGGTCGAGTCGCTCAGCCAGACGTCGTTCTATAAAAAACAGCTCCGCGTCGCGCTGCGCAACTGCGGCGTCATCGACCCGGAAAATATTGACGAGTACATCGCCGAGGACGGCTACCAGGCGCTCGGCGTCTGCCTGACGGAGCGCACCCCGCAGGAGGTTATAGACATCGTCAGCGCGTCCGGGCTGCGCGGGCGCGGCGGCGCGGGCTTTCCGACCGGGACGAAGTGGCGCTTCACTGCGCAGAGCGTGTCGGATCAAAAATATGTATGCTGCAACGCGGACGAGGGCGACCCCGGCGCGTTCATGGACCGCTCCATACTGGAGGGCGACCCACATGTCGTACTGGAGGCCATGGCGATCGCGGGCTACGCGGTCGGCGCGAACCAGGGGTACATTTACGTGCGGGCGGAGTACCCGATAGCCGTCAAGCGCCTTAAAATCGCCATCGATCAGGCGCGCGCGTACGGCCTCATTGGCAAAAACATTTTTAACACCGGCTTCGATTTCGACATAGAAATCAGGCTGGGCGCCGGCGCGTTCGTGTGCGGCGAGGAGACGGCGCTGCTGACATCAATTGAAGGCAGACGCGGCGAGCCCAGGCCCCGCCCCCCGTTCCCGGCGAACAAGGGCGTATTCGGAGAGCCGACCATCTTGCAAAATGTCGAGACGTACGCCAACATACCGCGCATCATACTGCTGGGCGCCGATTGGTTCGCATCCATGGGCACGGAAAAGAGCAAGGGCACCAAGGTGTTCGCCCTCGGCGGCAAAATCAACAATACGGGCCTTGTGGAGATTCCCATGGGCACGACGCTGCGCGAGATTGTCGAGGAGATAGGCGGCGGCTGCCCGGGCGGCAAGCAGTTCAAGGCCGCGCAGACCGGCGGGCCCTCCGGCGGCTGCATATCGACGGCGAACCTGGACGTCCCGATAGACTACGACAACCTGACGGCCATCGGCTCCATGATGGGCTCCGGCGGGCTGATCATCATGGACGAGGACAACTGCATGGTCGACATGGCCAAGTTCTTTTTGGATTTCACCGTCGACGAAAGCTGCGGCAAATGCTCGCCATGCCGGATCGGAACCAAGCGCATGTACGAGATCCTCGAGCGGATTGCGGAGGGGAACGCGAAACTGGAGGATCTGGACACCCTGGAGGAGCTGTGCAGCCACGTGAAGATGAACTCGCTGTGCGGCCTCGGCCAGACGGCGCCGAACCCGGTGCTCTCCATGATGAGGAACTTCCGCGAGGAGTACGTCACCCACATAGTCGACAAAAAGTGCCCCGCGGGCGTTTGCAAGTCGCTGCTTCAATATTATATATTGGACGGCAAATGCAAGGGCTGTACGATGTGCGTTAAGGTCTGCCCGGTCGGCGCGATAAGCGGCGAGCGCAGGCAGACGCATGTGATTGACCACAACCTGTGCATCAAGTGCGGCGCGTGCGTGGGCGCATGCAAATTTGATGCGATTGTCACTAAATGATGAAATGATGATTATTTAAGAGCTGTAGGAGGATATGAACCAATATGAGCGAGATGGTCAATCTAAAAATAAATGGTAGGGAAGTAGCCGCTGAAAAAGGTTCGACTATTTTAGAAGCTGCCAGGAACGCCGGTATACAAATTCCGACGCTCTGCTACTTGAAGGAAATTAACGCGATAGGCGCCTGCCGCATATGCGTCGTGGAAGTGAAGGGCTCGCGTACGCTGGTTGCCGCCTGCGTGTTCCCGATCAATGAGGGCATGGAAGTGTTCACTTCATCGCCCGCCGTGCTGTCGGCTCGCAAGCTGACGCTGGAGCTGATCCTGTCGACCCACAAGCGCGAGTGCCTGTCCTGCGTCCGCAGCGGGAACTGCGAGCTGCAGAAACTGTGCAAGGACTTTAAGGTCGATGACGAGGGCCGCTTCGACGGCAACAACCCGGAGTACCCGGTGGACGACACAGCGGTGCACATGAAGCGCGACGACAACAAGTGCATACTGTGTCGCCGCTGCGTCGCCGCGTGCTCGCATTGGCAGAAGGTGTCCGTGATAGGCCCGAATGACCGGGGGTTCAACACGCATATAGGCTGCGCGTTCGACGAGGACCTTGGCAACGTGGCATGCGTGTCGTGCGGCCAGTGCATCGTCGTGTGCCCGACAGGCGCGATATATGAAAAGGACGAAACGGACAAGGTCTGGGACGCGCTCGCCGACCCGAGCAAGCATGTTATCATACAAACGGCGCCGTCCACGCGCGTGACGCTGGGCGAATGCTTTGACATGCCGGTCGGTACGAATGTCGAGGGCAAGATGGTGGCGGCCCTGCGCCGCGTCGGGTTCGCCGGGGTGTACGACACCGATTTCGCTGCGGACCTGACCATAATGGAGGAGGCGCACGAGTTTGTCGAGCGCGTGAAGCAAAACGGGACGCTACCATTGATAACGTCCTGCTCGCCCGGCTGGGTCAAGTTCTGCGAGCACAAGTATCCGGAGTTTATCCCGCACCTCTCAACGTGCAAGTCCCCGCAGCAGATGTTCGGCGCCATCGCCAAGAGCTGGTACGCCGAGAAGAAAGGCCTGAAGCCGGAGGATGTGTTTGTCGTCAGCGCCATGCCCTGCACGGCGAAAAAGTTTGAGGTCGGGCGCGACGCCGAGATGAAGTACGGCGCCTCCGACGTCGACGTCGCCCTCACGACGCGCGAGCTGGGTCGCTTGATCAACCGCGCGGGCATCATGTTTACGGAACTGCCGGACGAGGAGTTCGACGCCCCAATCGCCGAGAGCACTGGCGCGGGCGTTATCTTCGGCACGACGGGCGGAGTTATGGAAGCGGCGCTCAGGACCGCCGTAGAGGAGCTGACGGGCGAGGCGCTCGAGAGCGTCGACTTTACCGAGGTCAGGGGAACGCTGGGCATAAAAGAGGCGACATACAATGTCGCTGGGATGGACGTGAACGTATGCGTCGCGTCGGGCCTCAGCAACGCGGCCCGCGTGCTGGAGTCCGTCAAGAGCGGAAAGAAGAAATACCATTTCATTGAGATAATGGGCTGCCCCGGCGGCTGCATCAACGGCGGCGGCCAGCCCGTGCAGCCGGCGTCCGTGCGCAACTTCGTCGACTTGAAGACGGCGCGCGCCGCGTCCCTGTATGCGGCGGACAAGGACAAACCGCTGCGCAAGTCCCACGAAAGCGGGCTGATAAAGCAGGTATATAGCGAGTTCCTGGGCAAGCCCGGCTCGCCTAAGGCCCACGAGCTGCTGCACACGCACTACCGCATGCGCGGAAAATTCTAAAATAGATTAAAGCATGCGAGCGGGGGGAGTGGGGGGATCCCACCTCCCCTCCGCCGCTGCAGTTGCAATGCGCGGATAGGGGCGTCAATGACGCAGTGGGGGCAAGCTCCCACCCTACGCATTTTAAACATTGTACAAACATTCAACCGACCGTTAGTCTGTTTTTATTATCTACATACATTTTCATTTGCATATAATGACTATAAGTGGCCTAAGTATTGATGAACTTTGCGGATCATGTTATGATTCACTATAGACATTAATCACTTATACTAATAAATGCATGCAAATGATGAATGATCCTTACAATACAACAAACAGGTTACGCACAGGGCGGCAGAAAATTGCCGTCAAAAATGGCAGCGCCCAACGAGGCGGCAGCGTTTCACGGGGTGGCAGCGCTTCTCGGGGTGGCAGCGCCCAACGAGACGGCAGCGCCTCACGGAACGGCAGCGCCCAACGGAACGGCAACGCCTCACGGAACGGCAGCGCCTCACAGAATGGCAGCGTTCCATCCCCCGTTGCCGCATCCGCAACCACTATAACAACCCCATCCCCCGCCGTATCCGCTCCCGCATACGAAACCGCACCTTCGCCCACCCGCTCGCGCCGTTACTTTGTAAAAGCACTCCTCGTCTTTATATTCATCTTGGCCACCGCCTTGTTGATTTGTGCGACGCCTCTATTTTCCATATCCGATATTGAAGTTAATGGAAACTTTTTTTATAGTAACAACGATATTGTTTCCAAGAGCGGGCTGCGTATAGGGCAAAATGGTTTTTCCGCGCTCATTGGCAACAATATCTTAAAAATGCTGACGCTCCGGTGCGCGCCGGCGGAACAAGCCGTCACCTCCGCCTGCCCCTATGTAAAGTCCGTTCAAGTGCGTTATATAATGCCGCGCACGATTCGAATTGAAATCGAAGAACGCAGCAAATCCGTCGTCGTCCCGTTTTTTGGCTCGGGTTTGTTGATAGACGGCGAAGGCGTTGTTGTAGATATAGTACGGGACTACAACCAGGCAGGGCTGCCGGTGGCGCTGGGCTTGCCCATAACTGGATATGAAATAGGCAGACCATTGGCGCCGCAGGATGGCAACGTAGCAAAAGTAGAGACGGTTCTTTCGGTTATCAACGCCATCAAGCAGGTTGAGCGGGACAGCGAAGAAGCGCTGGCATGGGATGTAGGTACGATAGATGTAAGCGACGGGCGCAATATCACAATTAGCGTTGGTAATGGCATCGAGATCAATATCGGCGACGGTACGGAAATGTATTACCGCTTTATGGCAGCGAAAGAGATCATCGCCTATGGTATAGACGAAGGAGAAGAGGGCGCGATTATTTTTTCAAATGGCGCGAGGCCGGTGTTTATGCCGAAATAAAGGCACAACCGCAACCGCAGTTGTGTCCGCAGTTGTGTCCGCAACCGCAACCGCAACCTCAGTAGTGTCCGCAGTTGTATCAGCATGCATTTGTGTCAGTAGTTGTGTACATCGCCATTATTGGCGCCCAGACAACAGACGGGGGTGTTTAGCTTGGGAGAATTGGTAGTTGCCGTGGACATCGGCACATCTAAAATATGCGCGCTGTGCGGGCAAATAAATAAAGCCGGCCTTGTTGAGACTCTGGCCAAAGCGACCGTGCCTTGTACCGGTATGAAAAAAGGCATGATAGTCGATATTGACAATGTCGCACGCGCCATAATGAACGCCCTGCGCCAGGTGGAGGCCGCGGGCGGCGCCCGGATAGGGTCCGCCTATATCAATGTGATGGGGCTCCATGTCGATGTGTTTACGAACCGCGCGTCGACTGCTGTGACAGGGGAAAACAGGGAAATATCCAAAAACGACGTGGATAGGCTATTATATTCCGTACGCAATGTCGAAATCCCCGGCGACGCCCAAATAATCGACGTAATACCCAGGCAGTTCAATATAGATGGCTACAACGGCATAACCGAGCCCATCGGCATGATTGGGACGAACGTCGAGTTGGAGGCGGACATTGTTACGGGCAAAATTACATCCATCACCAACATCATTAAGTGCATTGAGAGCGCAGGCATCAAGATCGACGGGCTCGTCATATCGGGGCAGGCGCTGAGCGAGGTCATACTGTCCCCCGAAGAAATGGACATGGGCGTAATTATGCTGGACATAGGCGGCAGCGTCACCGACGTTTCCGTGTTCAAGGGCGGCCGCCTGTGCTTTTACGAGTCGCTGACGGTCGGGGGGGATCACATAACAAACGATATTTCCATCGGGATGAAAATCCCATATGCGGACGCCGAAAGGACAAAAAAGGAATACGATCTCGCCTTGACTACGCTGATTCGAAAGGATCAGGAACTGTATCTCAACGATATAAACAACAACACGCGAAAGCTCGTCTATATATCGGAAGTCGTCGAAATTATCGAGGCCAGGGTCTACGAAATAATGTCCATGTGCCGCGACCTGCTCAATGAAAACCGTATCGAGTTCGACTTCGGCGCCGGGGTCGTGCTGACGGGCGGGGGTATATCGTATTTCGACGGCAACAGGCAGATTGCAAACGCGGTTTTCGGGCTGCCCGTCAGGGTTTTTCCGGAAAGGAACTATAAAAGCCAAAGGATCGAATCCACGCTGGCGGAAGGGGTCGTGAAGCATGTCGCGAGGATGGGAAAGGGCACGCGTTACGGCAGCGACGTCCAATTGGCCAAGAGCCGCGAGCCTGGCACGGGGACAAATGTGTTCGTTAAAATAATTGAGATGATAAAAAAGCTTTTTTAGCGCGAGCTGCGCCATTAAAAGCCGCTCATAACCGCCCAGGCTCGCGAAAAATAGCATTATGGCTATAAAAAGCCATAAAAATAGCGCGAAACGCTATAATTTATCAGTTAAATAATCAATCGCTATCGTCAATAACAGAAAAGTCTTGCTAAAATGGGAATTGTAATATATATTATACTGAATATTACACAAATGCAAAAAATAATATTATCAAAAGATAAACCGAAGCAATTCTTAATAAGGGGGCATTCCATTGCTTGAGCTAGATTTAGAAAAGAACGATTTTGCCCAGATCAAGGTTGTCGGCGTAGGTGGCGGCGGGAACAACGCCGTTAACAGGATGGTCGATTCCGGTCTTCGCGGCGTCGAATTCATTTCGCTGAACACCGACAAACAGGCTCTCCTTGCTTCGAAAGCGACGACGAAAATACAGCTTGGCGACAAATTAACCAAGGGCCTTGGCGCCGGGGGGAACCCGGAAATCGGCGAAAAGGCGGCGAACGAGAGCATCGACGACGTCGCGCAGTCCATAAAAGGCGCCGATATGGTTTTTATTACGGCTGGTATGGGCGGCGGTACGGGTACCGGCGCGGCCCCGATAGTGGCGACGGTAGCGAAGGAAATGGGCGTCCTCACTGTTGCTGTCATCACAAAGCCTTTTACATTCGAAGGCGTCAAGCGCATGAAAAACGCGGAAAAAGGGATATTGAACCTCAGGGAGTCCGTCGATACGTTGCTTGTCATACCAAATGACAAGCTTATTATGCTCGACGACAAAAAAATATCCTTGATCGAAGCGTTCAATAAGGCCGACGACGTGTTGCGCCAGGGCATCCAGGGCATATCGGACTTGATTGCGGTGCCGGGGCTCATCAACCTGGACTTCGCCGATGTCAAAACGATCATGGCCAACACCGGGGTGGCCCACATGGGCGTAGGCAGGGCCTCCGGCGACAACAAAGCTGAAATGGCCGCCAAGCAGGCCATCAACAGCCCGTTACTGGAGACGTCCATCGAAGGCGCCATGGGCGTACTGTTCAACATCACAGGTGGCATGGATCTCGGCTTGTTTGACATCTATAAGGCTTCGGAATTCATCCAAAAAGCCGCCGATTCAAACGCCAACATCATTTTTGGCGCGTCCATCGACGCATCGCTGCAGGACGACATGGTCATAACGGTCATCGCGACCGGGTTCGACAGGCCGGCCGTGCGCAGGGCGGAGCGGATAGAGCGGATGCCGATGCGGGCGTTCACCGACGACGATCCCCCGCAGCAGCAGATGGTGGAGGCCGCAGGCGGTAGGCAGGCGGCGCAGGCCCAGCAGTCGGCGCGCGCGGGCGATGGCCAGCAGCGGGGCGGGCGCGGGTTTGCGGAGCGGCAGGCCGCCAGCGGGCAGTCCCAGCAGCAGCAGACCGTTCAAATGCCACAGCAGCAAAATGTACAGCAAAATGCGCCGATACAGCAGCCACAGGCGGAAATGGACGATATCGACATCCCCACATTTTTGCGGAACAAGTTCCGGCGGTAGCGCGGCGGCGCAGTTAATTTATACATAAAAAAATACTGTCAAAAGATAAATAGTCATAGAGAGGCCCCGAGTAGATGAAATGTCCTTATTGTGGCACGCTTGAGGATAAGGTCGTGGATTCGCGCCCGACTGACGAGGGCGAGACGATTCGCCGTCGGCGTGAGTGCGCCCTGTGCTTGAAGCGTTTTACCACATATGAAAAAGTCGAAATTCAGCCCCTTGTCGTCATAAAAAAAGACAATTCCCGCGAAAACTTCAGCCGCGACAAATTGATGCGCGGCATTTCGCGCGCCTGCGAAAAGCGCCCGGTTTCGGCCGACGATATGTATAAAATCGTAGATCAAATTGAAACGCATCTCTCCAACGCGCTCGAACGCGAGGTTTCGTCGCAGAGCATCGGCGAGCTATTGATGGACAAATTAAAAAAGTTGGATCAGGTCGCGTATGTGCGCTTCGCGTCCGTGTACAGGGATTTCGGCGATATCGACACGTTTATCAGCGAGATCCATAAAATCAGGACGGAAGACAATAGGGAGGCCGGGCGGGACGAGCGCGAAAGCCATGAAGAGCCGGTCGTACGCGGCCCAGCCTCTCCCGGCGCCGATATGCAGCAGAACGTCGGCGCGCAGGCGCCCGCGCGTACTATTGCGACTCCCCCTCGTAGAAAGAGGCCGCCCAAAAGGCACAGCTCCCGCCCATAATTCGCATCGCCCGTCCATTTACCAATATGCATACACCGGCGCGTCAGCGTCAGCGTCGGCGGTAGTGTAAGCGTCCATTTCTGACCGCTTAATGAAAATAAATATATTTTATTTTTTTGTTTACAAATGGAAAATAATAGCATATAATATAAAAAATAGGCTATGTGCCGATATATGTTAAATGAAATTTTAGCTGTGCGCCTATCACTGTTATTATTTAGAGGTTTATAATGCTGGCAAAAGTCCGCAGTTTGTCCCTGTTTGGAATCACAGGGCACGATATACTAATAGAGGTAGACGTCAGCAATGGCTTTCCGGCATTTGATATCGTTGGCCTTGCGGATACGGCGGTCAAGGAGTCAAAAGAGCGTGTCCGGTCGGCCATACGCAACAACGGCTACCATTTTCCCATCATGCGCGTCACCGTCAACCTGGCGCCCGCGTTTGTGAAAAAAGAAGGCTCTTCTTTCGACCTGCCCATCGCGATAGGCGTGTTGCTAGCCACGGGGCAGATAAGCATCGGCTGCGCCGGGTATATCGGTTTTATCGGCGAGCTGGCGCTGGACGGTGCGGTGCGCCGTGTCAACGGTGTGCTCCCCATGTCCATCCGGGCGCGCGATTCGGGCCTGCATGCCCTGTTCGTACCGGCGGACAACGCCTTAGAGGCGGCTGTCGTAGAGGGGATCGATGTTCACCCGGTGCGCATGCTGACGGATATCGAAAGGCATTTTAACGGCAAGGAAGTCATCGCGCGCATGCAAGTCGACGCAAAGGGGGTCCTCAGCGACGGCGGCGCGGGCGCAAATGCGGCGGACGCTGCCCCGGCCTACGACTTTTGCGACGTCAAGGGCCAGGAGCAGGCGAAGAGGGCGCTGGAAATTACGGCTTCAGGGGGGCATCACTGCATAATGATCGGCCCCCCCGGATCGGGGAAGACGATGCTGGCAAAAAGGCTCCCGTCCATCCTCCCCCTGCTGACATATGACGAATCCGTCGAAATCACCATGCTGCACAGCGTGGCGGGCATGCTGCCGTCAGGCGTTTCCCTTATATCCACGAGGCCTTTCCGCAACCCGCTGACAAGCGCGTCTGCTGCGAGCTTGACGGGCGGCGGTAAAATTCCGAAGCCTGGGGAGATCAGCCTTGCCCATAACGGGGTGCTCTTTTTGGACGAACTGCCCGAATTCGGGGCACAGGTTTTGGACGCGCTGCGGCAGCCGCTGGAAGACGGCACTGTGACCGTTTCGCGCGTAGCGTCAAAAATCACATATCCGGCGCGCACCACTTTTGTCTGTGCGACCAACCCATGTAAATGCGGCTACCACAACGACAGCCGCAAGGCGTGTACCTGCACGGCGTCCGAAATAAGAAAATACTTCGGGAGGATCAGCGGGCCGCTGCTGGACAGGATAGACATCCAAATAGAAGTAAGGTTGCAAAATTATGACGAGTTGTATAAAGATAAGCCCCCGGGCGAGCCGTCGGCTGCCATCAGGAAGCGCGTCGAGGGCGCCCGCGACATCCAAAAAGAGCGCTACAGGGGGCTGAACATATTTACCAACGCCCACTTGGAAGGCGGAATGGTCGACAGGTTCTGTGCGCTCGATCGCGGGGCGCGTTCGCTGATGCGCGCCGCTTTTGAGCGGATGGCGCTCTCCGCTCGCGCCCATGACAAAATATTGAAAGTGGCGCGCACCATTGCCGATTTAGACGGTTCAGAAAATATCATTGAGCAGCACCTGGCGGAAGCTATAAACTACCGCCGCCTGGATAGAGAGGTGTGAGTCCGAAATAACGTTAAACGAGACATATGCGCCATACGCGCCATACGCGCCCGCGCAAACCAAGTATTGGTACTGGCTGGGCGCCCTTACGGGTGTCGGCCCGGCCTGCGCGAACAAACTGATCGCAGTCTTTGGGAACGCATACGAAGTATTCAGGCAGCCCGCCGAGGAGCTGATGAAGCTCGATTTTATGAGTCCGCGCCTGGCGGGGAAGTTGGCGGACGCGTCGCTGCGGATGGGGATTGAAGAGCAATTAGTTTCGCTTGGGGAGCGCGGGATCGATGTTTTGGCGCCGGGGGACGCTAGGTACCCAAAGTTGATCCGTGAAATTGGCGATCCCCCGCCGGTGCTGTTTTCGCGCGGCGCGGCGCCGTTGAAGTGCACAGACCGCCCCATAGCCGTAGTTGGCGCCAGGCGCCCGACCGCATATGGGTTAGCCATGACCAGGAGGCTCGTTTCGGGCCTTGCGGGTTATGGTTTCACCATTGTGAGCGGGCTGGCGGCTGGAATTGATGCGGCCGCCCACAGGGCTGCAATCGAAATGGGCGCGAAGACGGTGGCGTTCCTTGGCTGCGGGGTCGAGCGCTCGTATCCGCTCAGCAACCACAGGCTGATGGAGGAAATTATTTTGAAAGGCGCGGTCTATTCCGAATACCTTCCCGAGGCGTTGCCGTTCCAGCAGAATTTTCCGCAGAGGAACAGGTTGATCAGCGGCGCGTCGCTGGGGGTCGTAGTAGTGGAAGCGGGGGAGAGGAGCGGCTCATTGATTACGGCCGGGTTTGCCGGCGAGCAGGGGCGAGACGTATTTGCTGTCCCGGGCAACGCGACCAGCCCGCTCAGCAAAGGGGCGAACGCACTGCTTCGCGACGGCGCTATTTTTGCCACTTCTGCGGAGGACATTGTGTTTGCGTTGAACGGATATATGGAAGCAGGCGAAGGCGCCGCCTTGGCGTCGGTTGCGGGCGCGCCACCCGGCGCCTCGTGGGCCATGGGGACGCTCGGCGCGGCGGAACTCAGCGTAGCCAGTCTATTAAAGGAACGGGGCCCGCAGGACATAGACGCCATCGCAGAACAGTGCCGCATGACAGCCGGTGAAGCGGGCGCGCTTGCCATCCTGCTCGAAATCAAAGGGCTGCTGAGGCGCATGGAGGACGGCATGTATGAATTCGTAGATTAGCCCATACAAAGCATTTGCTACAAACGGAATGTTTTACTTAAAAAACAAGTTAATTCACAGATAAAATTGTACAAAATTGTATAAATAATTTTTATTGCAGCAGTGTTGACAAAGACGAAATGTGCGTGTTAAGATATAAAAGCCCGCTTTTGGAGCGTGGCATAATTTTTGTGGTTCTGTGGACGCCATATTTATCATAATGTAAAAAGGCTCCCGGAATAAAGCTTTAATGGACATTGAAAATTAAACAGTGCAGAACAAACAAACTCGTTAATTCACAAAATAAAGGCCAGTAACAAGTAATGAGCCCGACGCCCAAAAGGGTGTCGGATTAAGAGCCGAAGAGGCTCTCTATAAAATTTATAGAGAGTTTGATCCTGGCTCAGGATGAACGCTGGCGGCGTGCCTAACACATGCAAGTCGAGCGGGGGAGCGAAGGAGCTTGCTTCTATGCGACCCAG
>WRLR01000007.1 GCA_009777515.1 Oscillospiraceae bacterium
GAAGCAAGCTCTGGGGCAAGACCTAAGATCAGTGTCGCAGTTATGGACTTCGGAAATTTTCCAGCTGACCGAGGTACTATCGAAAATAACGACATCACCGAATGGATCAATGATAACTCGCCTGTAGAGATCGAATTTATATCGATAAATCGTTCGGAGGTTACAGCCTTATATACCGCGATGCTCTCAGCCGGCAATGCTCCTGATATCATTAACGATTATGCCGTTGAAGCGTTCGAACGGTTTGTTATTGACGAATCGCTGCTTGAACTGACAGACTTAATCGATGAACATGGGCCGAATATCAGAGCGTTAGTCCCGCAGGATGTGTTGGATTGGGGAATGCACGAAGGTGGCCTATATGCTTTACCGAAAACACGTAATGAAACAGCGGTTCCGAATTGGATGCAATTTATCCGTCAGGATTGGCTTGACAACTTAGGGCTTGACATGCCGAATAATTTCGATGAGTTGTACGATGTGATGTATGCGTTCACATTTAATGATCCTGACGGCAATGGCGAGGACGACACATACGGTTATGGCGCAGGTTCCGGCGAGAGCGAAGGGGGCGGCCCTGGTTTTGGTGGCATTGAACGCATACTCTGTTTATATGGCGCTATGCGTGACAGATGGCTGCCTTACGGTCCCGATGGTTCATATGACTATGTAGGCATCACGGAAAACCGAAGAGAGGGTTACAGATACGCAAAGAGGCTGTTTGATGACGGACTTGTTAATCCTGAGTTCTTCACCATGACAGGCCAGCAAGCCAGAACGGAATTTATCACTGGAAAAGTCGGTACACTCGGGATGCAAGTTGGGTCCGTAAGTGTAACTATGCTAGCCGCAATGAAAGAAATAGACCCAAATGCCAACCCACGCGCTCTTAAAACGCTTGAATCTCCTTTTGGCACGTTCGCGTATTTACATGAGCGATCCGCTCAGATGCATATTATGATACCGACAACATGTTCAGATCCGGTGGCTGCCATACAATATCTTGACTGGCAGGTCGGGGGTGCTTGGGAATATATAACATACGGAGAAGAAGGTGTATATTTTGAACGTGTCAATGGACGTATCATTAGAATTGGCGACCCAGAAGAACGCAGTCATGCCCTCAACCACGCCGGTAACTATTGCATTGCAATTGGCTACAGAGAGCTCATATCTGACCTCGAATTACAGTTGGAGCATAATAAGGATAATATGAGCGATTTAGAAATACAAGCACTTGAAACTCATATAGAAGCTAGCCAGGAATCAATGTCGCACGAATTTAAATGGTGGCTACCGACATTGCACCTCGGCTTAGAGATGTCAAATGACTTAATACCACAGATGGGGCCGTTCTCCACGCGCACATTTGAAGAAGCAGTCATAAATAAAGATATGTCGATAGATGACGCATACGACAGGATTATAAAAGAATTTGACGCACTCGGATATCAAGAACTGCGTCAGGTTTATAACGATCGGATTATTGAATTGGGACTTGGTTGATCTTTTCAACATAGTATGGCTGTTGAATACAATATAGTGTGGTAGGTTGGTTATAATGTCGTTGCATCAGTAGGTTTTATTTGATAAAGGGGCGTGGACGGCTTTGTTGACGCAATTACATGCGTAAGCATTACTGTTTGTGCCCCTGGTTTTTTAGTTTATTATTATACATTGTGTACTAAATCGGTATATACAAAATCATAATAAATAATATTATAGTTTTGCTGGAGGCCAGGATGTCTGAAATGTTTTCTTTTAATGGCAGCATGCCGGCGGAGGTTTTGACTAATTACCTCTCGCGCGCGCTGACGCACTATGGGATCGGGTTCCACAACAAGCAAAAGTCCCCGAATTTCGCAGACGATTTGCGCATGTTCGCAAATATGGGCGCGAAGTATATCGGAAGGGCGGCTTCGGTGTGGACGACGGGCTTTGTGGACGACAATTTTTTCTATTATATGTGCGAGAAGATGGCGGCGCAGGCGCACGAAGCAGACGGCGAGCTGCTGTTGCAAGCTTGCGTGTTCGAGGCTATCAACAAACAGTCGGTCGACGTCATCCCGGTGCCGGCGTACGTGTTCGACGCTTTCGGGCTGCGTGCGCAGAAACGCTGCTTCCGCTACGACGACATGATATTTACGAGCGGCATGTATGTCGACCACTGGGGGCCGGGCTCGTCCGTGCCCGATATTACGCGCATCGAGACTCGCATGTTTTTCTACTACCGCGCGACCCGCTACATCAAGGCGGGGTACGAGGGGATCCACTACGGGCAGGTCAGGCTCATCGGCAGGAACGACACGGACTTCCGCCACTGGGGCGAAGTCATAAAAATGACGCGCGAATACGCGGCTGCTCACGCGCGCCGCCGCTATGTCGTGATCGACGCGCACACGCTCGGTGAGCTGCGCAAGCTGGGGCCGGAATATTTTGATTTCAACGCCTTTCCGATCCGCTTGAAGGAGGTAATCGACAACCCCATGGAATGCATATGCGAGGAAGGCTACTTGGACAGCATGTTCAACGAAGCCGACGCATCGTACAAGCCTTTCCTAGTAGAGTTCGACAACTTCGGCATCACGGCTAACCCGGGCGTCGCGACGCCGGAGAGACACTATGCCTGGGGGTATGACGAGATCACATGGTTCGCCATACAGAGCGCCCAGTACAGGCATAAATTTCTCCGTTACATCGTGGATTGGGTGAACTCCAGGTATCCGGACGGCTGGGTGCAGTTCCCATCGCGCCGCGTTATTAAACAAGCGGTCGAATTTATATGGAAGAGCCCGGACGCCGCGTGGCTCCGGGACGCAAAGACGTGGGACAACTGTGATTATGAGATGCTGGGAGACGGTTCTGCGCGGCTGTCGCGGCTACACTACAGCGCCAACAATGCGTCGGACGCCTGCCCGTTCGGGTTTGGCGACGAAGACGTCATCGGGGAATTGATAACGGCGCAGACTACCGGCGGCGGCGGAAAAGGAAGGGGGATATAGAGATGAGTATGGGAACGAATAATAATGGCGGCGGCGACGCTGCCGCTGCTGCGGGCGGCGTTGCAGGCAGGGCTTCGCGCAAGCCTATTTATTTTTTGACATATGACCACGGCGGGTTCATCCTGTGGGGCGATCAGTTCGAAGAAAAGATCGACAGCGCGGTCGACTGGCTCAAAAAATATCCCAAGTTCAAGATCGGGCTGGACAATGAGAGCTTTGCGTATGACGAATACGCGCGCAGCAACCCGGCGATCATCGAAAAAATCAACTCAGTGCTGGCGCAGTTCAAGGGGCGGTTCGCCATCGGCTCGTGCACATACGGGCAGCCGCTGTCGGTGTTCATCAACGAGGAGTCGAACGCCCGCCAGATCATATACGCCATCAGGGCCAACCTCGAGCATTTCGGACAGACGCCGGAAATTTACGCCATCAGCGAGCACGCGCTGCACAACCAGATACCACAGCTTGCGAACCAGGCGGGCTACAAGGGCGCGATCATGCGCACGCATTTTATGATGTATGGCTACAACCCGACATACAACGAGCCGTTCGGCATGTGGATCGGGGAGGACGGGTCGGGCATACCGACCGTGCCGACCTATGACAACGAGGGCGCCGCGTTCGGCGTGACGACGTTTGACAACTGGGTGCTGACCCGCTGGCCGGACCGCACGACGCAGAGCCCGGAACAGTTCGGCGAGCTGTTCGCCCACATCGAGCCGCTGCTGGCGTCGCGCTACGACGACATCGTCCACCGCCACGAAGGGATGGTCATGTATGTGGAGGACTTTGACGAGTACAAGTGGGTGCTCCTGGAGGATTTGCTCTCCATATACGGCGAGCCGCATGCGGAGTTTCAGCCGAGCTCCAACGACTTTCGCGTCAGGATGCCCTGGGGGTACTGCGGAAACGAGATATTCAACGCATGCAGCGCCGCCGAGAGCGCAGTGATGCTGGCGGAGCGTGCGAACGCGGCGGCGTTCCTGATGGGCGCCCCGTCCGCGCAGAAGACGCTGGAGGAGGCGTGGAAAAACCTGCTCGTGGCGCAGCACCACGACGTCCAGATATGCGGCATCCTCAGCGACGCCAGGAAATATCTTCCCGCATCGCGTGGCCTGTCCGAGGCAGTCGCTTCGGAG
The DNA here is from genome assembly GCA_009777515.1 of Oscillospiraceae bacterium. Taxonomy (GTDB): domain Bacteria; phylum Bacillota; class Clostridia; order WRLR01; family WRLR01; genus WRLR01. Next base: position 4,142 of record WRLR01000007.1, read on the forward strand.
TCGATGCGCTATATCGCCAACCAATTCAAGACGGAGGGCGCGCACAATCTCGTCGTGTACAACACGCATTCGTTCGATATCGCCGAGCGCGTCGAAATCGAGGTCGCGCAGCGAGGCACGGTGGGGTATTGCGTGACGTGCGACGGGGCTGAGGTCCCGTGCGAGGCGGTTGTGCTGGACAACAGCAGGGGCGTCCCGACCCGGGCAGTCGTGTCGTTTGTGGCGAGGGTTCCGGCTAATACGGTTCAGGTGTACGGCGTGGACACGACTAAGCTCGGAGCGATCGCTCGTGTCGGTAGTGGAAGCGGCGGCACGGCTGCCGGGGCAAACACAGCGGATGCAAACGCAGCAAATACGGCGGTAGCCAATACAACCGCGAACGTCGCGTCCGCCAGCGGCGCCGTTGGCGTCGCCGAGGGGCGCAGCGAGGTGGTGGCTTCGTTCGAGCGGCACGCGGCGGAGCTGGCGAAATTTATCGGATACTCATATGACAAGGGAAGCGGGGTATTGAGCACGCCCCTTTACGACATAACATTGGATAAATACGGCGTTCGCCGGTTCTTTGATCGCGAATCGGGCATGCTGCTGGTCGATGGCTCGTCCGGATCCTTGTTCCGAGGCGTCATTGACGGTACGGACGAAATTTCCGAGGGCGCTTGGACCGTCAGCATCGGGGGCGGCGGCGCCAAAGCCACATATATGGGGCTGATCGGCGGTATCCCGTTAAAATTTGAGATGAAGTTTTACAGCGATTTTAGGAGGATCGACTGCCGCGCCCGCTTTACGCACAACGGTGAGCGCGTAGGCAGCGCCGACATACCGGGCAAGGTCAACGGTTTTACCCATGAAGACAAACTGCGGTTCATTCTCAGCACCAGGCTTGGAGGCGACAGCGTCGGTGTCCGCGACCTGCCTTATGTCATATCGGAAACGGACGAGCCGCGCTACATACAGGGCAACTACTGGGCCGCCCGCAAGGACGGGGACATCGGCATTGCGTTTTTTAACAGCGGGTGCAGGGGCGCGGTCAGCGTCGGGGGCGAATTTTCTCTGCCGCTGGTATATGCGAACACATACATCTGGGGGACGCGGATGCTGCACGGCGACAGCGAGCACGAGTTCGCGCTGTACCCATTCGATCCGCGCGCGGTCGATTACGTGGCGCTGCACAAGGCGGCCCTTTCGTATGCGTTCCCGCCGCTCACGCTAAAGACGGGCGCGCACGGCGGCAAGTTCGAGGAAAGCCAGCAAATAGTGGAAATCAACGGCGACAGCGCCAGCAATAGCGCCAACGCTAGCGGCAACGGTGTGATCATGACTGCGATGTACCCGGAAGGCGACGCGGTGCTGCTGCGCGTGTGCGAATACAGCGGCGCTGCCGAGGCGTACGAGGAGCCGAGCAGCCCGTTCGGGGCAAGCGGCGGGCGCGTAACAATCATGAACGAACTGGTCGTGCCGGAGGCTGCAAAACCTGGCAAAATAGGCCCATGGGAAATAATAACACACAGAATACACCGAAAAATATAATCGCCCCGCACAGGGCGCCACAACAAACAACACGCGTAGGGTGGGGGCTTGCCCCCACCGCGCCCCTGCCACAGTCAAAATATAATGCGGCATAACAAATATAATTCGAAAGCGACATTGTATTGCGCGAAATATACATAGGAAAGCGCGTCAAGCCCGGCACAAGGCTCGACGAATATGTGATGTCGGTGTTTCCGGCGCTGCCCAAAAACGCCCTGTACAAAGCCTTCCGAAAAAAAGACATAAAAATCGGCGGCAAGTGGGCGGCGCCGGAAACGGTTATAAAACCGATGGACATACTTAATATTTATCTGCCAGACGACCTATTGTTTGGCGCGCAGAAAGCGAACGGCGCCGGCGCATCCACCGACGCACCCAATGACGCCCAAACCGGCACACCTATCAGCGCAACCATTGGCGCACCCACCGACGCACCCACCGGCGCACCCATCGGCTTCGAAGTAGCATATGAAGACGAGCGACTGCTGATAGTGAATAAACCGCAGGGTTTGCCCGTTCACCCGGATCGCAGCGGCGGTGGCCTTACGTTGATTGAACTAGTCCGCGAATACCTGGGAGCCGGCGCCGGATCGCCACTACCCGGTACAGGCGGCGCAAAGCTCGCCCCTTATATGTGCCACAGGATCGACCGCAATACTGGCGGGCTGGTCGCGATAGCCAAAGATAGGGGGGCGTTGGACACATTGTTAAAAGCTTTGGCTTCCGGCGCGGTCCGGAAAGACTACATGTGTGTCGTGCACGGCAAGCCCGAACTTCCAAAGGCGACGCTGCGTGCTTATATCACAAAAAACGCGTCAAGGGGCAAGGTCGCAGTGTACCCAACGCCCGGCGACGCGCCGGGCAATGCCTTCGAAATTGTTACCCGCTACCGGACGATTGGCTATAATGCACCCAGCGACACATCAAAGTTGGAAGTATCGCTCCTGACAGGCCGCACCCATCAAATCAGGGCGCACTTGGCTTCAGCCGGTCATCCTATCATCGGTGACGGGAAGTATTGCCCGAATGCCATCAACAAACGCTATTATGCCCCCTACCAAATGTTGGTCGCGTTCAGGTTGACATTTCCGGAACTGCCGGGCCTTGGCGTCTCTGGCAAAATAATCGAAATACCCGACGGGCTGGAACACCCCGCATTGAGGAATCCAGCGGCGCTATGAAGAGCGGTTGTGCCAGCAGCCTCATGGCGGGCGCCTCCGCCGGTATTCTTCTATATAAATGGTAACTGTTGCCATAAATAGTAACTGTTGCCTGTCGCCGAATGGCTTAATGCAAATTCGGGATGCCCAAGAACCGCCCCTTACGATTTATGAAACTCGCCATCATCAGCGGACTGATAGACATGCAGGTTATTTATGAACCGGCAGACTTCGTCGTAATCGTTAAGATGAAACAGCTCGTTCCTGATGGCGGCCGCGTTTCTGACTCCTTTTATGTACCACGCCAGATGCTTGCGCATCTCCAGTAGGCCCGTCCGTTCGCCTTTCAACTGCACGGCAAGTTCGAGGTGGCGCTTGATAGTGCCAATGCGCCCTGCCAGCTCCGCGCATGCGCCTTTGCCATCGCCGCCTATGGCTCCGCTTGTGGTATCGCCTCCGACACCAATTGCAAAACCGTCTTCAACGCTGCTTTCGATACTGCTTTCTACTTCACGCAGCAGCCACGGAGCGCCCCGAGCCGCACGCGCTATCATCACCCCATCACAGCCGGTCTGCTCGATCATGCGTTGCGCGTCACCCGCGTCTGCCACGTCGCCGTTGCCTATCACAGGGATACCCACGGCGCTTTTTACGTCTGCAATGGTACCCCAGTCGGCGCGCCCGCTATACATCTGGTCGCGCGTCCTGCCGTGTACCGTCACCATCGACGCGCCCGCGTCCTCGAGCCGCATCGCGAACTCCACCGCATTGGCGCGCCCGCCATCCCAGCCCTTCCGGATTTTAACGCTCACGGGCGTCGCGCCCGCCGTGCCGACAGCCGCTCTCACTATGTCTGCGGCCCGGGCGGGATCGAGCATCAGCGCCGCCCCTTCGCCATTTCCTGTTATCTTGGGCATGGGGCAGCCCATATTAATGTCTATGATATCCGCAGCAAATGCGCCTAATAAGCCAATGGCCCGTGCAACAGAGTCGGGATCGCCCCCGAATAATTGAATGCCGATCGGCCTCTCCGCGTCGCTTATGCGTGACAAGTCGAAGCTTTTCCTGTCGCCAAAACACAGCCCCTTTGCGCTGATCATCTCGGTAAACATAAGCCCGCGAAAGCCGAGCTCCCTACAGACCGTGCGGAATGCCGTGTCGGCCACCCCCGCCATCGGGGCGAGCATAACAGCGTTTTTTATTACCTGCCCGCCGATTGTCAGCACACCGCACCCTCTCCCAACCCCGCCACCACCCAGTCACGTTACCACCTAGTTTCGCCACAGCCAACCGAGCCGCACAGCTTTGCCACAGCCCAGTCACGCCACAGACCAACCCCGCCACAGCCCAGCCGCGCCGCCGTTTTTACGCATAAAAAACGTCCCAGGCAGGGATCGAACCCGCATCAATGGAACCGGAATCCATTACCTTATCCATTAGGCCACTGGGACTTGGCATTATTATATATCAAAAGGACGGAATTGCGCAACGTATCGAACGACCGCAAAAACCGCTCAAATTACGCCCACATTACCGCCTAAATTGCCGCCCACATTATCGCCTATATTACCGCTCATATGATTGCCCGCATTACCGCCCACATTATCATTTTTCTGCACATGAAAAGGGGCGACATTTGCCGCCCCAGTTTCATCCCCAGTTTCATCCTCCATTATAATCTGCTCAATAAGTCAAACCGCCCCGGAAAACATTGTCGCGGAAGGATATGTTCTCGCCGGGGAAGCCCTGATAGAATTTGGCCTTGGGCGACGTTTTCGTCCAGCACCCATCGAACACCTGGATCGGCGCCGTAGTGTTGTTGCGTATGCACAGCACGTCGTCGAACTTCAGCCATTTGTAATTATTATAATACGCACAGCCGATCAGTCGCGCTGTGCAATACAAATCGAAGCCGATCGCGCCCGTATCCGCGTAGCAATCGCGCAGCAGAACCTCCGTCGCGTCTTCGCCGCCCTTGATGATAAAGTTGATCGAATCGTCCAGGTACTGCGGAACCTTGTCCACCTGCATGGCGCCGACCCACACATGCACGCGGGTATAGCGGTTGGAACAACTGCGGTCGTCGTACACGCCAATTGTGTAGTCGACGATGACAATGTCCGTGTAGTGCCCGTCCGTATAGTGCGTGTATATCCCGATGTTCCCCTGGCAGCCCGGTACGGTGCAGGAAAAATAGAGGTTGTCGGCGATCAGCTCGACGCCGCCGCCCTCCGGCCCCACACACAGGCCATATTTTTTTCCGCTAGTGAACGTCGTGTCGCGCAAGGTGAAATGGACGAAATTTTGGAGCTGCAGGCAACTAGCAAGCCCGCAGGCGTCTATTTCGCCGCCGGTGATAAAATAGTTGCGGGATGGACGCTCCTCGTCGGGCCTGTATCTTGTGCCGATCCATTTGACCACGAAATCCATTTCCTTAACGGCCTTGAGCACAGCAAAAGGGTCCAGCCGCAGGGAGCACTGGTTTTCGACGACGATCGTGGAGGCGATCTCGTACTTTCCTTCCGGGATGAACACAGAGCTGCGCGGTGCATCGGCGACCGCCCGCATGATGCGCGGTGAGTCGTCCGCCTCACCTGCCAGCCTGGGGTAATTTTCAAGTGAAAGCATATAACCCGTCCTTTCGATACAAATTTTGATCTAATCATATCACATGATTTTATAATCGATGTAACCCAAACTGCAGCCCATACTGCAGTCCATACTGTAACCCAAACTGCAGTCCAAACTGCAGCCCATACTGCAGTCCATACTGTAACCCAAACTGCAGGATAGCAGTCAAGCAGTCAAGCAGTCAAGCAATCAAACAGCCAAGCCTTATTTGCTAATCGCACAATCTCTCATTTCCGGGATCGCGCCGCCCGCGATTGCCCATAGATACAAGCTGGCAACAGAGCCATACGGCGTATACCTGCGCCGGTATTTTTCAAATAACTCCCGTGTGATTTTTTTTCGACGATACAACATACGCATCCCGCGTACGATAGCAAGGTCGCCAAAACTCAGTATATCCGGGCGTTGCATGGAGAACAACATCAACATCTCCGCCGTCCATGCTCCGATGCCGTCGAGCCGGATAAGTTCCGCGCAAACTTCCGCGTCGGATTTTGAATGCAGGCCGGCGATGTCCAGCCTGCCGTCCGCCACCTGTTCGGCGACGCCCCGGATATAAGCGGCCTTTTTGAACGTGATGCCGCAACTTTGAAGCTCGGCGTCTGCACAGGCGAGTATGGCATGTGGCGTTATTTCACCGAGATTGTCTTTCATCCTCTGCCAGATCGTCGCCTGGGCCTTAGAGGATATTTGCTGACCGACCATTGAGTTTACAAGGGCGGAAAATAAATCAGGGTTGACCGTGCGCCGTATAGGCCCGATCATATCGATAGCCGCCCCCAGCACCTTGTCCCGTCTTTTCAAATATGCCGTTTCAACGTCCCCATAAACATAAATATCCAACCCAAAGCCCCCATCAATTAATAATAAATAACCCATAGACCCCACCAATAAATAATAACCAACCCTTAACCTCTGATCAATACAATGTAGTATAATAGACATTATTTTATTTATGTGTTTTTATTTTATAATAATATAAAATAATTATTGACATCTAGGTATTATTGTAAAATAATTAAACATAAAAAGCTTAGATATAACAGAGTATTAAACCGGCGAATCGTATATAAAAACGTTGAGATATATCATTGAAACAGTTAATGCCAATATAGTATAAATTAATTAAAATGAAAGGTGTAAACAAAATGGCTATAAAATTTGAGAAGAAGATGTTGGATATTCGCAGATTTGAAGCAGCTTGTGTTTTTGATGTTAATAATGATGGTGTTCTCGACATAGTGTGCGGTGAATATTGGTATGAAGGCCCTAAGTTTGAAAAATTACATCGTATATGCCATATTGGGCGATCGGATGATTGTTTTTATGATTTTAGTGATTACGGCATGGATGTAGATGGCGATGGATTTATTGATATTATTACAGGGTCGTGGCATGAAAAAAATATTAGTTGGAGAAAAAACCCAGGTAATGATAATGATCTTTGGATCGAACATTTAATTGACAATCCTGGATTTGTAGAAACCATTAGATTTATTGATATAGATGGTTGTGGTTTTCCGGAAGTAATTCCTAATACTCCTGAAAACCCACAACATATTTACAAGCTTGATAGGAATGAGTCAGGAAAAGGTACAGGGCTCTTTAAAAAATATATTATATCGTCCGGAAAAAGCAGGCATGGTATGGGTTTTGGTGATATTAACAATGATGGCAAGATTGATATTATTCTCTCAAACGGATGGTTAGAGCAACCGGTTGATGGACCGTATAACAGTGAATGGATTTTTCATGACGAAGGTTTTGATTTTGGATCAGCAAGTGTTCCAATACTATCACTAGATATAACCGGCAATGGATTGCTTGATTTAATCGTAGGGAAAGCTCATGATTATGGCTTGGCCTGGTATGAACAGATCATATCTTCCGATAATAAGCGAAAATGGGTCATACATGATATTGATAATACTGTATCGCAATATCATGATATGTGCCTTGCAGACATAGATAATGACGGCGAGCCTGAACTTATTACCGGCAAACGATATTGGGCGCATAAAGATAAAGATCCCGGTTCATATGATCCGCTTGGACTTTATTATTTCAAGATTAATAAAGGAAAATTTGAAAAGCATGTCATTGATTATGGCAGAGTATGCGAGGCCTCAGGATGCGGGATTTATATGTGGATTGCTGACTTAGATGGAAACGGATTGCTCGATATTGTCGCTCCAGGTAATGATGGTTTGTTTTTATTTAAGAATCTTGGAAACATATAAATGTAATGGCATTTGCATATCGGTGTAGAACAAATGAAATTATTGTTATCAGGCGGAGGGGACTCTAACAATATAACGCATATTGATGAATTTTTTGCTAGCCAAATCGACATGCAAAAATCTGTATTGTATATTCCAGTTGCATGGGAAGATGACCCTACGTATACAGAATGTTTTTATTGGTTTAGCAATACATACCATTCGTATGGAATTAAAAATATTGAAATGTGTATAAATTTAAAATATGCATCTAACTTAAGCCAATACTCCGCAATTTATATTGGCGGGGGGAATACCTTTAAATTATTAAAAGAGATAAAGGAAAGCCGATTCGATATTAAATTGATAGAATATTTGAGCAATAGTGGTTTTGTTTACGGCGGCTCTGCGGGAAGTATTATTTTCGGGAAAGATATAATTCACGCTGCAATTAATGATGAAAACACAGTAGGGTTAGTAGATTCAAGCGGTATTAATTTAGTTAAAGGTTATAACATCTGTTGTCATTATGATGAAACAGATGGCACTAACATTAGTTATATACAAAGTAAAATTAAAGACCACTCTAAACCAACTGACATTACGATAGCTTTGCCAGAAAATTGTGCTATTTATGTAGAAAATGATACTATTACATTTTTAGGAAGCGGAGCGGTATTATTTGTTATTTGACCATTACATTAACTTTTGTTCATTTTAACTAAATATTATGAATACGGGTCAGCTGCGTCCCTAAGTCCGTCTCCGAGGAAATTGAAGCCCATTACAGTTATAATGATAAATATACTGGGGATCAAAGTCCAAGGATAAAGCGCGATATTTCGAATATTTTGGGCATCTGCAAGCAAGACGCCCCAACTGATAACGGGCGGTTGCAACCCAATGCCTAAAAATGACAAACTTGTTTCACCCAAGATCATTCCCGGTACAGATAAAGTAAGCGTAGCTATTAAATGACTGGCAAACATAGGCACCATATGACGTATAATTACCCGCATACTGGAAGCGCCGGAAACTATTGCAGATTTGACAAAATCTTCGGTTCTTAACGACATAAACTTTCCTCGGACTGTACGAGCGAGACCGGTCCATCCCACAAGAGATAATATAAGCACAATAACAAAATATGTCCGCATGACAGACCAGCTGGACGGTATAGCTGCGGCTAAAGCCATCCAGAGGGGTAAAGTCGGTATGCTAATGATAAAATCGATCATGCGCTGGATAAATGAATCGATGATCCCGCCGAAAAACGCCGAGACGCCCCCCAATACGACGCCGATGATAAAACTGGAAATAACCCCTACGAAACCGATGGTGCTGCTCACCCTAGTGCCGGTGATAACCCTGGAAAACAAGTCTCTCCCTAGCCTGTCGGTGCCAAATAAATTAAGAGATCCATCGCCTTCAACACCAAACAAATGGATGTCGCCCTCAAACAAGCCTAAATACTTATATGTGTCACCACGGGTAAAAAAACGAACATTGTATATAATGTCCCTATCTTCTATGAACATGGGTTTATATGTTACCTCGTCATAAGACTGCACGCGGCCATATACAAACGGTGACCGTATACGCTCGCCGTCCCATATGTGGATAAAATGTGGTGGCGCGTTGAGAAGATTTTCGTTAACGAGGTTTGGATCATAAGGTGATACAATTTCGCATGTCAATGCCAAAACATAAATAAATATCAACATAAAAAAGCCTGCGATAGCCATCTTGTTCTTTTTAAACCGAATCATCATAAGTTGCAATTGCGAATAGCCTTCAAAGTCCTTGGATAATCGCTCGATGCTTTTATTTTCGGCTATCCTCCGCAGGCGCATTTCTTTTTTTACTTCGCGCTTTTTTTTGAAATTAGTTATAAAGTTCATTTATTACCCCTTCCCTATGGCGTCTCTAATGCGTGGATCAGTAAGTGCAAGCAAGACATCCGAGATAACTGTTCCGATAACAGTTAAGATACACAATACAAGGAGTATGGAACCTGCCAGGAACATATCCTGGCTTCGAAGGGAAGACTGCAGCAATGGGGCTAATGTGGGGAGGCCCATGACTATTGCCAATAGGGTTTGCCCCGAGATCAGCCCAGGTAGCATCCATCCAACGGTGCTAATAAAGGGTATCAATGCGATACGAACCGGATATTTTATAAGAAGCCTTCGGTTCGGCACGCCTTTTGCCCTGGCGGCTTGGACATAAGGCTTTCCTAATTCGTCCAGGAGGTTGGCGCGGAAGGTTTTAAACAACCCCGCCGTCCCTGTTATTACTATAATTAGATACGGCATCCACATATGCTGTAATATGCTTGCAAATTTTGCCCAGCTCATCGGCTGGCCTGTAAACTCGATCGCGAACATACCGCTAAGGAATTTGCCCGAAGCGAGGAAATACACCCACATAAAAACAATGGCCAATAGAAAATTGGGGATCGACATGCCCAAAAAACTGATTGACGTAAACACATAGTCCGATGTGGAATATTGGTGTGTTGCAGAGTAATAACCCAAGGGAAAGGCCACTAGCCAAATCAAAATCAGTGAAGTTATGGATAATATTATCGTGTTGCCCAATCGTTCGGCAATCAAGTCATTAACAGGCCGGTTCCATGAAAATGAATAACCAAGGTTGCCTTGCAAGACATTGCCTATCCACCGAAAATACTGAACATATATCGGCTGGCCCAAGCCATATCGAGCTTCCAATTCCTTAATTTCTTCGTCCAAAACGATAACACCGGAAGAACGCAGATTATTTACGTATGTAGATAAAAAATCTCCCGGTGGTAAGTTGATGACAATAAACGTTACCATTGAAAGCAATATAATTAACGGAATCAATTGCAAGGTACGTTTAATCGCAAACCTGAGCATTTGTTCACCTTCCTGTCTTAGTTACTATAAGCCAAAGGTTAATAGCTATTAAAACTTATGTAGTATTTATCATCATACGCCTTTAAGCGCTAGTTCATTCGAACGGAGACATGCGCTCATATGCGTAAGGCTATCATCGACGCGACAGAGGGATTGTTTCCAATTTTTACAATCTTCAATCGCATATTGACAACGGGGATGAAAATAACAGCCGGAAGGTGGGTTTGACGGATCCGGCACTTCGCCCATAACGATATTTTTTCGGGCGGTTTTATCTGCTACAAGCCGCGGGACTGAACCTAATAAAGCTTCCGTATAAGGATGCTTCGGATTTGTAAATAAATCGTCTGTTTCACCAATTTCGACTATTTTCCCAACATACATCACAATGACCCGGTCTGAAATATGTTTGACAGTCGACAAATCGTGGGCTATAAATAAATAGCTCATATCAAATTCAGGTTTCAGCGCTTCCAACAATTCTAGTATTTGGGCTTGGACCGATACGTCCAGAGATGAAACCGCTTCATCGCAAATCATCAGTTGCGGGTTTAAAGACAAAGCTTTGGCAATACTGATCCGTTGACGTTGGCCACCGGAAAAAGCATGGGGATAACGGTTCATATAGTTCGGGCTCAGGCCTACTTTTTCCATAAGACCGGCTACGACATCATCTATTTCAGACTTGGGGCATCTATTATATATCATAAGGGGTTCGGAAATAATTGTGCGCGCCGTCATTCGCGGATTCAACGAGGAGTATGGATCCTGGAACACCATTTGCAAATTCTTCCGAATATTGTGTAATTCCTGTGTTGTTGCTTTAGCTATGTCTACCGCTTCCCGATCCGTTTGTATGTGGAATATGGCCTTGCCTCCGGTAGGATCGAGGAGGCGTGTCAGGCAATTACCGACTGTTGATTTTCCGCAACCTGACTCTCCGACAAGTCCCACGGTTTCACCTCTTTTAATATTAAAAGACACGTCGTCAACGGCTTTGACATAACGCTGTATACGGTTAAAGAAACCTTTTCTTATTGGAAAAAACATACTGAGGTTTTCAACTTCCAGCAACATGTCGTTTGCCGGCGGACGATTTTGTGTAATTGTCGTCATTATGCTGTCCCTTCTTTCACCGACTTTTCAATAATGTATCCCACATATGGCAGCTTACACGATGGGAGGGCGAGATCATAGTTTCTGTTGGAAGAGTAGTGTTACACAAACCTTCCTCACCATATGAGCAGCGGGGGTAAAAAGGGCATCCCTCTAACATATTATATGCCTGCGGTACTGTGCCTTGGATATAATCTAGTTTCGTCCCCCTTTTATCAGTGATTTGCGGTATCGATTTAAATAAGCCTCGAGTATAAGGATGGACAGGGTTTTCTAGCAATTCCTTCGTAGAAGCGGCTTCGACAATTCTGCCCCAGTACATTACTGCTACGTTGTCGCATGTTTCGGCAATTATGCCGAAATTATGGTTGATCATGAGGATCGACATACCCATTTCGGCTTGCAACTCTAAAATCAAGTTCAATATCTGAGCCTGGACCGTAACGTCAAGTGATGTAGTAGGTTCATCCGCAATCAACATCCTGGGGCTGCTTGCCAATGCCATAGCAATCATGGCGCGTTGACGCATTCCCCCTGACATTTGATAAGGGTATTCATCTATCCTGCTTTCCGGGCTGGCTATACGTACGCGTTTTAAAAGGTCTACCGCGTAATTGCGATATTCCGATTTTGGGATATTTGCGTGTAATTTAATCGCTTCAATGATTTGGTTGCCGATAGTATACACTGGGCAAAAGGAAGTCATCGGCTCCTGGAAAATCATCGTGATATCCCGTCCGCGAATTAATGTCAGACGTTTATCATCTGGTTCAAGGGAGGCAATATCAAATATGCCTTCTTTGCAATTATATATAATAGTCCCGGTCTCTATCCACCCATTGGGGGGAAGAATGCGCATAATGGCATTGGCCGAGACGCTTTTGCCGCAACCGGATTCGCCGACAATACCCATGGTCTGCCCTATCGGTATATCGTAACTGATACCGTTGACAGCATATACTAAACCTTCATCTGTTCGGAACCGCACGCTTAGATTGTTTATTTCAATCAAATTATCCAATTTTATCCGTCCCTCTCCGAACAAGGGCTGAGTATCAAGTAACTAATACTCAGCCCTTTTGCTTAACTTATTTCATTATTTAAAATAATATTGCGATGGGCGCCCATGGCCACCGTGGCCAAAACTCCAGTCCGCATGCAGAGGCGGCACATTCCCCATTCGATTGCTTACAATGTAAATTCCGGGCAAAATTGTGCCAATTCCTAATACATATAGATTCTCTTCATGTATGTCAAACATCTGTTTATATAGCTCGTTACGTTTGGCTTCGTCGATTTCCTTCGCGGCTTCCGCGCCCAAATCCCAAAGTTTTACAATTTCATCCGGGTAATCGTCAGGTTCAACTGCCTCTCTAGCTCCCACTGACTGGCGGTTTCTGATAAAAGCGTTTTGATAATAGGTCATCCAGCCTGTACCTCTAAAACCTGTATAATCGTTGATGTCATTTAGAGAACCGAATTGAAAACCTCCGCTCCCCCTCATCATTGAACCTTCCCATTCATTGGCCGCCCCTCTTTCGCCCCAAAGCGCAGGTTCAAGGCTTCTAGCTGTAGCGTCTACGCCTGTTACTTTAATAGAATCTGCAACAGCAATGCCAAGATCCACGAAAGATTTGTCGTAGAGGGGAACGTCTATAACTACTCCCAGGGGCTCACCGTTTGACATTAAACGAATGCCTGCAGCGTTCCGCTGGTCAAGACCCATCTCGTCCAATAACGCATTTGCCTTGTCAAGATCATACTCAGTATAGGCCGACGACCATTTTTCGTCAAACCACGGCGAACCGGGATATGGCGAGAAGTTCCTCGGTGTTGCTTTGACAGGGCCTACCGTTAATTGAGTGTTAATGATTAAATCACGGTTCATGGCGTGGGACATGGCTTTACGGAACCTTGCATCACCGTACACAGCGCGTATTACCGGATCATCGTGCGCTATATTGAAATGCAAGTTTATAGCGCCAGACTCAATGATATCGAAAGAGCCGATGCTAAAATCTCCCGCTGCGGCGTTTTCAGCTAAAAATGGGTAGTACAAATAGGTTTCGGTAAAGACCGCCATTTGCATATCAATTTCACCCGCTGCCGCCCTCATCATAGTTATGTCTTCGCTCTCTACAATGTCGACCACAACGGAATCGATATATGGCAACTGGTTTCCCTCTGTATCCACCGCCCAGAAGTATGGGTTTCTCTCGAAGCTCAGCGTGTTTGCGCCAGCGCCGTCATTTTGCAACACATAAGGCATCGTAGTGGGCAGCTCATTATTGATTTCAAAATTATTCCTGTCGTTAAAATACCGTACCCAATCGTCATGCCCGGCCTCTTTCGCCAAATCCTCCGCTTTATCGTTATAATCCGGATGGAACTGGGCCAAATATTGCTTCGGCAGGAAAAAAGCATTACCACCTACATGCCTGGAAAGATCGTATAATGCCAATGGGTTTGGCACGTTGTAAACAAGACTGAAAGTATATTCATCGTGTACAATTACATCCTGTACCTTAATAGGGGCAGTTTGCCATCCCGGGTTAATTTTTAGGTTGCTTTCCCGCGCTTCAAACCAAAACTGTACATGCTCTGTGGTTAATGGCGTACCATCGGACCATTTTATGCCTTCGCGCAATGTAAAAGTAAATGTGGTAGCATCATCGCTGATTATCGGTAAATCCACCACCAAGTTCGGCACGATTTCTGTTCTTTCCATGTCCCAAATGACCAAGTTACGGCCTTCGTAGGAAGTAAAACCTGCTAATGAATGTCCTCTCAGGCCAATGACTATTGTATTTCGCCATGTGCCGCCATATTTTCCTACGGATTCATATGGAGTTACAACTAGCGGATTTTTAGGCAAGCGCTCATCTACCGGGGGCAGGTCGAGGCCATCGAGTTTTGGCGCTTGTTTATATTGGGATGGCGCTTGCGTTGAACCGCTGCCGCTTGTTGCTTGCGCCGCTGTGGTCGCTGCCGCAGTCGCTGCCGCTGTCGTAGCAGCAGCAGTTGTAGCCGCTTCTGTTGCCGCCGCCACAGTTGTATTTTCCGCTGTGGTCGCCTGCGGGGTGCTGCTTGCGCAAGCAAACATTGATGCTAACACCATAAATGTTGACAACAATAAGGCCATTGCTCTTATTATCTTTCTTTGCATTGATTTTCCCTCCTAAAATATATTAAAATTCAACCTAATCGATCCTTAATAAACAGCTGTTGGATGCAGTTCCCGCATATATCGCCTAAACCCATCCTCGAAGGTCGGCATATTATAACCAACGCATTTTAAAAAAAACGGCATAGCTGTAAGAATATTCGGCGTCCCGTCAACTTCAACGATAAGCTCGGATATTTTCTTTTTGTCTGCGCCCATTTTTTCGAGGATATATGTATATAGACCTTTCACCGTATAATCATTTTCGCTTGCCACATTATATATGCCGTAAGGGAACGCTCCGTTTAACATTTGAACGAACACATCAATCGTATCGTATATATATGTCGTATGTTGCCTGGAACCCCTTACAACAGTTATAGGTGTATTATCTTTTAAAGATTTTGCGGCTCTTTCAACAATTCCAAATCGTGGTTCGCGTCGTGGCAACCCAGTTTCATAAATACCGTATTGCCAGCACAATCTTGTTATAAAATGTTTACAAACTAAAGAACGAATTTCCTGCTCACATGCCGCCTTAGTGACACCGTAAAAAGACGCGCCTTTAATTTCATTATATTCATGTAAGCTTTGGGGCAATTCATTATATCGATAAACATGATCCGTGCTACAAAATATGATACCTGCGTTATATTTTGCGCAGTTTGACGCAATATTCCTAGTGGCTATGATATTGTTACGGACAGCGATATCTTTATTTTGCTCGCAAAATTGTATGTCCCCGTTTGCTGCGGTATGTATTACGAAATCCGGCTTAAATTCAGAAAATAAACTGCATACTACTGAATAGTCTGCCAAATCAAAACCATCTATTGCATCAACGCCTTTAACTTCATGTTCTTTACTAATAGCTTTTATAGAGCGAGAACCGATAAATCCTTTACTGCCTGTGACAAGAATTTTCATAACCATCTCCCCCTCTTAATAGGATAGGCATTATTCAAAACCAATCGATTTTAGATAATTAATGCTTTTTTGCATACCTATGACGACATCGGATACATCTTCATATTCTATCAACCCTACTCCATCATATTTTATTTTTTTGAAAATTGGCGCCCAGTTAAATTCAGTATCGCCAACGGCTACAGTAGTCCACGAACCATCTGGGTTCTGACGCCAGTCTTTGATATGCAAAGCAATAATATGGTTATTTAGAAGATCGACATAGTCGTCCAAGGGACGATCGATTACGGCGCGCATGTTGCCCGGATCGAATAATATGCCTGTGTGAGACGGTAACGCGTTGAGTAATTTTTTAAGCGAATCCCAATCGGTGGTAGCATTGTGCAGATGGATAGAACCTAATCCGCTCGGTTTTAATGTACCATGTGTTTCTATTGCGAGTTTCATGCCTTTGGATGAAGCGAAAAAGTCCAATTCTTTTAGTGCATCAATCATATTTTTCCATTTAGCTTCATTCATTTCGTTTATTGGAGTCCACGATGCAAATATCCTTACAATTTTTACTCCAATTTGTTGCAACGATTCGAGTTGTGCCTTCTGCTCGTTAATGATCTTTTCCAATAAAGACTCATCTTCTATTGCATACCCGCCTCCAATTGCCCCAAATGATGTATCAATTTCATATTTTTGGATAATCTCATTTAACTGCGCAACCAGTGCGTTGTCAGGATTTTTTGGCAAACGATGAATATCGTTTTCATTGCCGCACCCAACTTCAAGGTACTGAACGCCCAAGTCATGCGTCAATTTGAAATGCTCATCAAGCGGGTATTCGCGAAAACCCCACTCCGCAAGCCCAATTTTCATGAATACCACTCCTTCAAAATATAAATTTTATACGTTTATTTAATTAGAAACGGGCATAGACAACATATCCGATTCTTTTTATTGTTATTTACATGTTTCTGGCAGACGGGGGGAAATTAATTTTTTTTGTGAATTCGTAAGCTTCTGTTGCACCAAATACGCGATCCATACCCCAATCTTCCCATTCAATGGATAGCGGGCCGTAATATCCAATATGATCAAACTCTCTAATCAATGCTTCAAAATCGACGTCGCCTCTTCCGGGCGATACAAATGTCCATCCTCTTCTCGTATCGCTACTAGAAGACAAATGAGAATTTAAAACGCTGTTTCTTCCGTTATAGTTGAGTTTTGTATCTTTTATATGCACGTGGTATATGCGGTCTGCGAAATCATGGACAAACATTACTGGATCGACCATGTTCCATATCAAGTGGCTTGGATCGAAGTTAAGTCCCAATGTGGGGCGGCGATTGAATTTCTCGAGCAGCTTTTGCGTTGTATAATAGTCATATGCTATCTGGGTTGGATAAGGCTCCAAAGCGAATTTAATGCCTAACTCGTCAAAGACGTCAAAAATACCGCTCCAAACCTCTACGATTAAGTCATACCCGGCTTCAACCCTTTCTTTTGTTTTACCGGAATAAAAATACTTCCATATAGGGCTGCCCATAAATCCAGTTACAACATCCACGCCCATCGCGGCTGCCGTGTGCGCGACATATTTCATTTTTTCGACAGCCCAGGCTCGGATTTCTGTAGGTTTGCCAATTAGATTTTCAGGCACAAATGATTCTAGCTGCTCATCCGAACCGACGCAATGGCCGGTAAAATGATCACTGATAGCGAAACATTTTAAATTGTACTTTTCGAGAATATCCTTATGCTCTTTTACATATGCAGGTTCCTTTACTGCCCGTACAGGATCAAGATGACGGCCTCTGCACGATATTTCGACACCTTCGTATCCGATTGATGAAAATATCGAACACGCCTCATCAAACGATAGGTCGGACCACTGTCCCGAAAAGATTGTTATTGGCCTTCGCATAATATTTTCCTCCATTTATTAATAAGAATTTATGTGAGATGCGGCGCAAAGTACTCTGTGGATGCCCCGTCTTCACTTAGTTGTTCCCTATGCTGCGAGCCTTCAAATGTTAATCCCATTTCGGCGGCTTGCTTAAAAATATAGTTTACTCCTCTTACTAATTGAGCTTCATTCAAATGTTCTATCATTAAAGTCGGTTGCTTTCTCATTTTTAATATTTCATTCAAATAAACACTATAATCTAGGATACCGTCCCCTATAAAAGTTTCATCGATTTTGACCGTTGGGTAAATTGGAGCCATATTAAAATCCTTAGCATGGCAACTGACGATATAATCACCAAGAATGGCAAAACATCTTTTTATAAAATCGCCGTTAAAATAATATCTTCTTGGACTTGAAATTATATTGACTGGATCCAAATGGACTGCAAACTCAGTTCTGTCGACTGCGTTTATAAGCCTTGCGTATACCTCCGGGCTATCGGGAAGTAAATATGACTCTGTTTCCATGACTAGTTTGGTTGTTTTTGGTTTGACCCTGTCAATGATTGACTGTATGGTAACTACTGTCTCAAAAAAACTTCTTTCAGATAAGTTTTCTTTGCATGCGCTGCCCCATCCTCCTGTTTCGATGGAACCCCCGTGCATTACGCAACAAATGGCGCCCATTTCGTCAGCTTTAGATAACCGATCACATATCTCGTCTTTATTTTTATTTTTTATAGCAGGATCTGTATCTAAAATATTTATGCAATATGCTGGATACTCTGCAATCAGAATATCGGCTTCTTTAAAAGCAGCTTTGTACTCGTCACGTTCAGAGTTATCACTAATATATTGCGTGCAATATGCCGCTCCAAAGCCAATACGGCGATGTTCTGTAATAATTTCTTCTATTGAATTGGTTGGCTTAAAAATAGGTCCGCCGAGACGCATACATTCACCCCTTTCATGTTCATTAGCGCAAAAAATGTAAATGTGCTCTATTTATGCGGATCAATCATTACTTTTCCGCATTTTTGAGACGCACAAATAGCCATTGCGGTATCCATATCTGTCATTGGGTATTTATGGGTGATTAATTTATCGACAACAGGTGAATTTAATATCACATCCATGATTTTAGGTATGCCGTTAATATTGTAATGCCATTGCCCGCAAATTTGTATACCTTTTCGAATGAGATCCCTGCTCACGTGAATTTCAATTTTTTCGTTTTCGCCGATAAATGCCATAGTTCCATGGCGCCTTAATGAATCTATACCTAGACGGGCTCCAGGATTCGATCCTGACACTTCAAGCGCAATGTCGACGCCTTTATTGCCTGTAAACTGCATTATTTTTTTGTTTACTTCAGGATCGCTAGCGTCCAATACTAAATCCGCTCCCAGTTCTGTGGCTAAATTTTTCCTGTAGTCAATCATATCTACACTAATGACTTTGCAACCGCGGTATTTCGCATTTACAATACCGCCTAAACCGACAGGTCCCGCTCCAATTATTAACACTGTGTCAAATTTACTTGCTTTAAACCGTTCCAAAGCGCCAAATGTTGGGCCGAGACCGCAGCAGGCAAGAGATGCTTTTTCATATGAAACACCGTCTGGTATGTGTGCGAGGAGCCAGTCCTGCTTCAAAAGATACTGAACATGCGTATCGCCATCGAAATCGAGACCAGTTTGCTCATGATAATCGTGCCAGTGCTGGCAATGTATGTATTCGCCTCTTATGCATAATTCACATTTTCCGCAAGGCCAACCCGGCATGACTACGACGCGATCGCCTACCTTCACTTTTGTGCTGTATGGGCCAACTGCGACTACTTCTCCGGCAGCTTCGTGCCCAGCCGAATTCGTTCCTTTAACCCATCCTTTGTACTGGGTGCATAAAGGTATAGCCTGTACCTTGACTAGAACCCAATCTTCTTTTGGCTCTGGTATTTTATAATCTACCAAACTGATTTTCTTAACATCTGATACAACTGCGCGTTTAGCTAATGCCATGTTAAAAACCCCTTTCATTAGAATTTTTTATAGAATTCCTTTTACAGTTTCTGTTAATGAAATACGAGGCGCCTCCATTACCGGAGCGACGACTACTATTTCAACAGGTTCTCCGGTTTCAGCAACTGCGACAAAATGCGCCTTATTTGCATTTATTGCAATTTGGGTTCCGGGACAAATGCGTACTACTTGTATTGAATTCATGTCGATTTCACCATTTACAATATCAGCAAAAGGCATAATGGCAGTTCCAGAAATAAAATAAAAAACTTCGGTATCTTCGTGATATTCCATTTCAGAAAAAATAGGTACATGCTTCCAAGCACGAAGAACCCCTCCTGCTATATTGTTCTTTCCAAAAGTTGCCGTAAGTCTGCTCGCATTCCATTCAAACCAATTTTCTTTATATGCGTCCGCTTCACAAATAAAATTAACCGTTACTCCCTTGACGCTTCCAGGATTGATATCTTGTACTTTGAATTCCAACATATTAATTCCTCTTTCATAAATAATGGATATTCGAAACTCATCAATATTTCTGATTCCAATAATGAATAATAAAAACTATAGTTAAGAAATGACTAAAAAGTTTATACTAGGACTTACATTGAATTTATCTCACTAATATTTATTCAATTTTTATCTCGCGTAACAATTGGTAAGAATCGTATACATATCATCAATCGTAGCTACTCTTGGATTATTTTTATAATCGCTCAATACCTGCCCATGATCGGCTATAACACGGAGTGTTTCTTTTGTTACATTTACACTTTCGAATCCAGTAAATAGATTTATTTTCTTTAAAAAAGAGTTAAACTCTTCGCAACATTGTAATGCTGCAGTTTCATTATCGGTACTATTTAATTTAGAGTTAAAAATCCTGCCGACTATCGCGAATTTGTTAATCGCGTATTGATATGTAAATCTTATGAATTCGGGATAAGTAATAGCAAGTGAAAGCCCATGAGCAATATGCGGACAGTGGCCACTGATTTGCATCCCAAGACCGTGCGGTAGCGTGACTCCCGCTGATGATATACAGATCCCGCCCAGAGTATCCGCCCAAGCCATTTTAGAACGATATTCGATATTATGCGGATCTTCGAGTAATTTTGGTAGTGTATTTACGATTAAACGTATACCTTCCAGTGCTAATGTCTCAACATATGGGTTTGTTCCGACCGAGATATATGCTTCAAAATTGTGTGCGAGAGCGTCAAACCCAGTAACCTGCGTTATTTCCGCCGGAAGTGTCAGCATTAGTTCAGGATCAACAATAGCAATTTTTGGAAAAATATTTTTATGCCATATGGCAGATTTGTCTAGATCGTCAGTTTTCGTTATAACTGAGCATTGCGTAACTTGCGAACCGGTCCCAGATGTAGTTGATATCGCAATGATTGGTAGTGTCTTTTCTGAAGGTTGTGTTTTGTAATGTAAATAATCCCATGCTGTCCCAGGATGAGATGCTTCTACGGCTATCGCTTTTGCTACATCCATGCTTGAACCGCCGCCTAGTCCGATTATTACTTGCGCTCCCGACATTTTAGCTAATTTTGCGCCATCACTGACTACGTTCGTCGTCGGATTAGGTATTACGCCATCATATTGAGTAACTATCATGCCGGCTTGTGTTAATGATTCTATTATATTTTTATAAAATGGTGAAGCAGCCGGGAATTTCGATCCTGTAACTAATAGACATTTTTCGCCGTATCTTTTAGCACATTCGCCAATTTGGTTAATTGACCCTGATCCAAAAATGATTTCAGTGGGTTGAAAATAATTGAATGATTTCATAAATTGTCTCCGTTTATAATTTTTTCAACAATATTGATAGTTAAAATCATTGAATAGGCTGTAAGTTAAGTTAATTAAGTTAAGTCTATAAAATGAAAATAAGAATGTCAAGAAAATATTATATAGGTAAATAAATAAATAAGTGATAAATATACATATAAATTGCAATAAAAATTGTGAAATTTTATAGTTATTGCTAATTGTATCCAGCATATTCTAAACTTTATGTTTACAACGCACTAACTACTTTAACTTAATTAAGTAACAAAAAATTAGTGGAAATATGTAAATAATATTTTTTTGTGTGATCGGATATATGATAAATAAATAAAATAAAAACTTTGAAAATAATTACATGATATATTTATATAGGAGTTCAATTTATATAAAATAATTTATTAACAATATTTGGAATATAGTCGGTTAATATCGCCGCCGTTTTCAACTAATCCTTTTAATAAATACGAAGCTGCTCCGACAGAAGCTATTTGCTTTGACGTCGAAGCAACTACTTTCGTAGAATTGCCCGCGTGCCTCATGCGCTTCTGTTCAACTACCCTTTGAATATTTTGTGTCAATATATCACCTGCTTGGCTTACGCCACCTTCTAAAATAATCAATCCCGGATCAAATATGTTGATCATGCTTGCGATTGCCGTGCCTAAATAATGGATGGCGTCATTTATTATTTCATGAGCCAATTGATCTCCTTGTTTGGCTGCGTCAAATATTATTTTTGCATTTATTAGGCTAATATCATGGTTCACTGTATCAATGATTTGTGTTGTGACTCCTTTTTCTATATAAAATTTAGCTTTGTTAACCATTGCATTGGCCGAAGCTAGTGCTTCGAGACAGCCATAATTACCGCAGGCGCATAATGGGCCGTTCATTTCCATATTCATATGCCCAAATTCACCTGAACTGCCGGAATCACCGCAGTATAAATCGCCGTTGATGAACAACGCCGCGCCGATGCCGTACCCTAAATTAATGCATAAAAAGTGCTCTCTATCCCTACCCAAGCCAAACCAGCGTTCGCCCATAGCCATAGCTCTTGTTACATTATCCATGTAAACAGGTAAGTGAAAATGGGTTTTTATTGACTCTATAATTTCAACATCTTCCCAGCCGAAATCAGGTGAAAAAACTACACCTGTTCTATTTTGATTTAAGAGGCCTGCAATTCCAATACCTATTCCCAACATCCGATTAGAATCCAAGCCTGACTGGCGAGTTACTTGCTCAATTGAATCGATGATTTGATTGAGTACAATTTTCGGTTGTCTTTTCGAATCTGTAGGAATTGTACATTGATAATGGATATGTGCTGCTAAATCCATCATGATTGTATTAATATTAGTTGTGCCTACGTCTACGCCGATAATATAATACGCATCATTAACGCATTGCAATAATAACGGTGGCTTGCCACCGTTAGATTCACCTTTTCCTGTCTCTTTTACAAGCCCTTTATTAATAAACTCATTTGTTATTTTCATTACTGTTGGAATGCTAAGATCCGTCATTCGTGCGATTTCAGTTCTATAAATAGGGGCGTTGTTCATAATTGCACATATGACATTTTGTTTATTAACCATATTTAAAAAAGTTTTATCAATTTTCAATAATATCACCGTAACTTATTTATAGTAGTTATTATAGTTAATGCCATTATAAACGGTTCACTCTTTAAAAACAAGAATAACTCAACATGAATAAATGATTAAGAATAATTATTTATATATGTTTAAACGACAGACGAATGGGAATTATGCATTATCCATATTTATCCGATTAATTATTCCATTGCATCAAAGCGGGGCTCGAATTACTTAAATATATCATATAAAATATAACAATCAAGTTACATTTACGCATCAATAGAATGACGTGAAAATGCATTTGTCTGTTTACATTGTTAAATAAATGTATTAATGTACTATACTAATTAATATAAAATTATACTTCGCTAAAGTCAACATAATAATATATGCTTCCAAATTACGTTATTATTATATGGTATAATAAACTGCATTTCGGAGAGTTATGACGACATTATCTTTACAGTGGGCAGGTTTAACAAGACGCTGGCAAGTATTCGGCGTACGCAGAGGCGCCCGATACTATAGAGCCATCGCCATAGCTCATCGCAAAGAGGGTAAGGAGTAAATCTAGGCCATGTATGGGTTTATATGTTTGCGTATGAAAATATATATCTAACGGGGGAAGGATTGCATATATTTGGCAAAATTCCAAAAAGTTGTGTTTGCAACACGTGCTGAGTGTGCTTCCAAGTAGCATAAGATAGCGTTCACGCTCCGAATTTCTCCGTGAAATTTAGTGGATCGACATAAAGAGGGTGCCTGCATATTACAAGGAGGCATATATGTATGAAACTGGTAGAACCGTTATAGTCATTAAAAATTATGCGTTCACATTGTTATCAAAAGCTTTTTTACTTGGTTCGCGAAAGCTATTAACGTCAATTATATAGTTTATAAAGATATTAAAAGAATAATATTAAAATTACTATAAGATAACAAAATAACTATTATAACGATTTCGCGGCAATAATACCTGTTGAATAGGATTTATTTTATAATTCAGTTAATTAATTTACATAATAATTATTAATTATTTGGTAAATACCTATTATCGATATCGATCATAATTATCAAAGTCGAGCAATGTTTTTTGATTTGTTTAAATGAGTTCTTCACCCGATTTTTTATTTAGTCAATGTTATCTACAAATAACAAATAAAACACATATATTAATATTTTCATAATGAGAAATAACAGTTAGCGATGCGGAGGATATATATGTTGGATTTGCCGCAGATAAATAAAATAGTAGAACCCCTGTTGGAATGTGATGAGGTTATAGGGTTGTGTCTGATGGGTTCATACTCGGCTGGAGATGCGAATGAATTATCTGATTTAGACATTGGCGTCTTTTTCCAGGAAAATGTTACCGCACTTCCTAAAATAGATGTACCATGTGCTTATGATTATTATTTGTTAGGAATAAATGAGCGTAAACAATTAAATATGCATTGTGAATGGAATTGGCGTGCGTCAGCCTTTTTATCAGCAAAAATATTATTTGATCGAAACGGACAGGCAAAAAAATTTATCGAGGAAATAATAAAGGCGAAAAACTATAATGAAGAACTACGAAGAGAGCAATGGGATCGTTATTTAAATGGTTTGTACCGCTCATTAAAATACCATCGTAAAAATGTGGAATATGGGCATCTGGCCTGTGCCGCAGAATCTGTTCTGGCATATTTTGAAGCATTATATTTTGATAATGAGCTGGTAGCTCCATTACCAGGCCGTGAACAGGCGTCTTTATGGAGATTATATAAAAAACCTATAAAAGATGACTTTATTCAAATGAATCTATTAACTCAAATATTGCGAGATGGATCTACAAAATCGCAATCAGAGTTGTTTTCATATGCCGAGCCATATATCATTGAGCAAGGTATGGCTGAAGTGATTGATGCTTGGGAAGGCTTAATACATTTAGAGATTGATAGGGCAAAATATTAAATTGAAAATATTTAATGATCATGCTGCATAAACTTATGTTAAAATCATTCATTATTATCATCGAACACATAAATTACCAAAATATGTGTTACCGACCGCGTCGCGCGGCTAATGCAAAATAGTGGAAATAGCGTTCTATTTCACTAAAATCCGTAGAATCTCCGTAAAAATAACCGCAGGAACTCGTCGCGGGCGCGCAGGATTTCACGCAGGCGCAGCCCACTGTGGCATACCGCAGTCGCCGAGAACAAATCGAGCGCCCGCTCGATGGCGCCGTCGCGCGATTTTATAGCCCGCCCGACCTCCGAGCCGATGTTCGCCATCTGTTCAACTAAACTTAGTGACGCCCATTTATCAAGGTTAACCATTAACTAGCCTCGTATATAATCACCGTATAAATATACTTGCGCGTTTTTTTATGGTTTGTCTTTCCACCAGGGGTCGGGGTCTTGGCGCCAGCCTTCAAGCCATGTTTCCGACTGGCGGGCAAGGTCTTCGTCCATTGTTAGGATGAGGCCGTCTTTTTTGAGGGTTTCCTGCAGTTCTGTAATGTTGATGGTGCCGCCTATGGGGACGGGGGCGGTGGCTGTAGGGGCGGTTGCGGGGGCGGCGGTGGCGGCGCGGGCGCTTAGGGCGGCGGCGGCGCCGGCTTGCTGGCCGGTCAGGGCGCATGTGGGGATGGGGCGCATGATTTCCCACGCGTGGCCGTTGGCAGCGGAGACGATGCGCCCGGCGGCGAAGATGTTTTGCACCAGTTCGGTTTTTATTGTGCCGAACGGTATTTCGTAGACCGGCCCGGGGATGTTCCAGATGGATGTGCAGCCGATGCTGTCGCTAAAATGCTTCCCGGCGTCTTCTGTGCGGAAGGTATGGTCACCCTTGAGCCGCCTGGTGGTGCGGAACTGCGCCTGGCTGGGGAATGAGGCGAAGGCAAGCCCGTGGTCGGACTGCATTGCGTCGAATGCCATTTTACGGCTGCGCAGTATGAATTCCGTGACCTCGCGCGCGTCGGTGCCATGGTACTCCGGCAGTCCGGCGGGGAGGTCCGTGCCGTTGAAGTTTCCTTTTATATATAGGGGGATCGCTTTGCTTCGGCGTTTTTCGCGTTCCATTTGCTCGGCTTGGGCGGTGTCGCGGTACGCCCAGTATGTGAGGTGGTTGTACTGTTCTACGCATTCCGCGCCCGCTCGGAACAGCACGTCGGCGTCGCCAGTCGCGTCGACCGCCGCTTTACAGGCGTATGCTTGTCTGCCGGTTTTGTTTTCCACAATGAGCGCCGTGCAGGTTTTTCCTTGCATGACAACGTCGCAGAAGACTGTGTCGAACAGTACGTCGACACCTGCTTCCAGCACCAATTGATCGAGCGCCATGATAAAAGCGGGCGCGTTGAACACCGTCCGGTAGCGTTCCCGGGTGTCCGCTTTCCATGGGCCGCCGCGCCATGCCTCGGGCAGATCATCATAGCCGTATTTTATAGAGGCGTACAATAGCTCCTCCGCGATGCCGCTGATGATTTTTTTGCCCCGCCCGTCGCATAGCGGTAGATAGTAGACCACATGTCCGGCGGTGGCAAGCCCGCCCAGCGTGATGGTCTTTTCCAGCAAGAGCGTTTTTGCGCCGTTGCGCGATGCAGCAAGTGCGGCTGCGACGCCCGCTATCCCGCCGCCCGCAACAATCACGTCGTAGGCGCCGCAGATTTGTGTTTTTCGGGTTTCGTTAATTATGTTGTTCACAAATGGCCTCCAATCAAATATATACGGGACGGGCGGACGACCGGGGGCGGTCGTCCCTACGGATAATACTATGAACCTTGGTGGACGGACGACCGGGGGCGTGGCTCCGGTGTAATGTTTTAATCCAGTTTGTTTTCTGCCACAAAATTGTGGTTGAATATGTCCTTGTCCACGTTGTGGTCATAGACAAGGCGCCCTTCAGAATATGTGTACAGCACGTCGAAGGCGTCGGAAATGACTACGAAATCGGCGTCCTTGCCGGTCTTGATGCTGCCTTTTTTGTCTGCGAAGCCGTATTTTTTGAATACATTGTAGCTGCTGAGCGGCCACACGTCTTCCAATGGCATGCCGCTACGCTCGACCAGGTTTTTGATGCCGAACATTACGGGTTTACTGCTGCCGGACAGGCGTCCGGTTTCGCTCAACACATAGCCTTCCTCGGTGATGGTGATCGTATGGCGGTCTGATTTGGCCGCGCCAGAATTACGTTGATCTGCTCTGGCCGCGCCAGAATTACGCTGATCAGGTCTGGCGTTTCCCCACATGCTGCGGTATTTGCCCGTCGGGCATCCCGCGTATGAGCCACTGTCGGATATCATCATGACCTTCTCATGGTCTTTGAGACGCAGCACGATTTCCACCATCTGCTGGCAGATGTGTAGGTAATCGCAGATAAGTTCGCAGTATACCTCGTCCCTGAGTATGCTCGTGCCCATGACGCCGACGTCGCGGTGGTGCATCCCCGTCATGACGTTGCCCAGGTGGGTGGCTACCGTGATCCCTCGGTCGACGCCCCGGTTAGCTTGTTCATAATTAGCGTTCGTATGGTACATGGCCATGACGATGCCCTGCGATAAAAAATAGTCTATGGCTTCGAATGCATTTTCCACCTCCGGCGCAATCCCGACCAGCATCAGCTTGCCGTTGCACGCCTCGACCATTTGCCGCGCGACGCCCATGTCCACTTTGGGGTAGCCGGTGTTTATGCCTTTCTCCCCGACACGCGCGCCCCACGGGCCTTCGCTGTGGATGCCCATGATCTTCGCCCCGTCCGACACCCCGTACGCCATCTTGGCGAGCATCGCCATCGCGCCCGGTTCTGTCGTAGTGGGGAACAGGGCAGTGACGCCGTTGGCAGCCGAACCTTTCAGGTATAGCTTGACTTCGTCCTCCGTGGCGCCCTCGCCGATGCGGACGCCGAATCCGCCGTGGTTATGGGTGTCGAAAATGCCGGGTATGACCCGGTTGCTGCCGTAGTCGGCGTCCGCTTTGAGCGGGCTGCCGTCCGCTTTATGCGTCGCGTCGCCAGGATAAAAATGCTTGACGATGCCGCCTTCGATTTCGAGGTAGCCTGCCTTGCATCCGTCTTCCATATAGATTTTGTTTGAATGGATAATCATATTGATAATGCCTCCTGTGTTTTTATTATTTTCGCGAGCTGATATGGAATCCGCCCCTACAGGCGTTCATGTGTTTTGGCCGATCATCGGGCACGGACGTTTATGTGTTTTTAGCCGATCATCAGATGCGGGTGTTCATGTATTTTGGTTGATCATCAGGCGCGGGCGTTTATGCGCTGCTGCTGTTGCTGCTGTTGTTGCTGTCTAGCAGGTACATTTGCGCCAGGGCAGCGGCGCCTATCATGCCGGCATTGTTTCCGTGGACGGCCAGCTTGATCTGCTCCACGTCGTAGTTGTTGGAGCGTCCGCCCCGGTATTCGGCGACCTTGTTTCGGACGCCGTCCAGCAGGTAGCCGCCGGCTGCGCTGATGCCGCCGCCGAGGGCGATTACCTCGGGCTTGAACAGGATGATGACGGTGCAAAGTCCGATGGCCAGCTCGCCAATCATTTCGTCAAAAACAGACATGGCTGCTGTGTCGCCCGCCATCACGCCCTCGACGACCTCCCGGGCAGGCCGCCCGCCGGTCAGGCGCGACAAGCCGATGCCGGACGCGTAGCACTCCAGCCGCCCCTCCTTCGAGGCCGTGCCAGCGTAGGACTTGCCGTGCGTGACGATGTGGCCCAGCTCGAATGCGGTGTTGTCGTCGCCGCGCCAGGGCTTGCCGTCAATCAGCAGCCCGCCGCCCAGCCCTGTCCCGAGGGTGACGCAAACGGCGCAGCGCGTGCCCTTGCATACGCCGCTGTGCCATTCCGCCATCAGCGCGGCTTTGGCGTCGTTGTCCACCCACACGGGCACGCGCAGCCTCTCCTCAAGCATCGCGCGCAGCGGGACTTCGCGCCATTCCAGGTTGCCCGCGCTGACCAGCCCCGTCTTGTGGTTGACGGCTCCCGCCGAACCCACGCCCACGATGCCGGGCGCGTATTCTTTCGCGAGCGTCGCGATTCTATCGGCCATCAGTTCGGGGTTCCTCACAACCATATCGATCTGTCGGATGTCTATAAGCCCCGCGTCTTTGTCCAGTATCCCCATTTTGACGGTCGTGCCGCCGATGTCGACACCCAAGACACGCTCATTCTTGCCCATAAAAACGATCACCGCCTTTCATTGTTAATATTAATCTTATATCTTGGCGCGGCACATATCAAGCACACAAACACAATAGGATCGATCGTGCATGCTTGACATGCTTGACATGCTTGACATATATATGTCGCTTTGTTAATGTCTATTTGTAATTTTGATTAATTTATAGGAGGCTTGGACGTTTATATGAAAGAGATCAATTTGGCGCTGATCGGGACAGGCGTTATCGCGCATAGCCATATGCAGCGCTATTCCGAAATCGAGGGCGCGAATGTAATCGCCGCCTGCGATCTGAATGAGGCAAAGCTCAACAAATTTTGCGACAAGTGGAACATTCCCAACCGCTATGTCGACTACAGGGAGCTGTTAAAGCGCGACGACGTCGTCGCCGTGGACGTCGCGCTGCACAACAACCTGCACGGCCCCATGTCCGTCGCCGTCATGGCTGCGGGCAAGCATTGCTATTGCGAGAAGCCAATGGCGGGCTCATATGTCGACGCAGTGGCGATGAAAGAGGCGGCCGCACACTACGGGGTGAAGCTGCATATCCAGCTCGCCCGCATCTACGGCGGCCAAGCCATATGCGCAAAGAGGATCATCGGCGCCGGGCGCCTCGGGAAGATCTACCATGCCCGCTCATACGGCTACCGCAGGCGCGGGCGCCCGTTCGTGGACGGCTACGCCGAAAAGGAGTTTGTGTCGTCGCACTGGGCCGGGCACGGCGCCCTTTACGACATGGGCGTGTACCATATCTCGCAGCTCCTGTACCTGTTGGGCACACCGAAAGTCGAGCGCGTTTCCGGCAGCGTGTACAAGGAACTGGCAATGGACACCAAGCGC
Source organism: Oscillospiraceae bacterium (assembly GCA_009777515.1). Lineage (GTDB taxonomy): Bacteria > Bacillota > Clostridia > WRLR01 > WRLR01 > WRLR01. Next base: position 34,128 of record WRLR01000007.1, read on the forward strand.
CGCATGGAGTCGGGCTACGACGTTGAGGAGCTGGGCGTCGGGTTCATAAAGTTCGAGGGCGGCCTCACGATGGACATGATCGAGAGCTGGGCCATACATGGCGCGGAGTTCCCGTCATCGTCGATATATGGCTCCGAGGGGGGCATCCAGCTCGGCTCGGATTTTGGCAGGGACTCGCTGAAATTCTTCTCCGAAATAGAGGGCTACCCGGCTGAGACGAATTTAGACATCAAAGCGGAGCAGTACCGCCGCCTGCAGCTCGACCCGTCGCTCCGGGTGTATGAGGGGTCGCAGGATCATTGGGTCGGCGTGCTGCGCGGCGAGTGCGAGCAAATCGACACGCCGCACATTGCCTTGCAGACGATGCTGGTCTCCGAGGGCATATTCCTTTCGGGGCAACTGGGCCGCGAGGTGACGGCGGACGAGATCCCGTCGCTTTGCAAGTCCACTGCCATCAGCCGTCAGGACGCCCCGTTCGGGGAGCTCACGTACCCGCCATACCCGTTTTATAAATAACAACCATTTCGTGGTGGCTAGATAAAATAGATTGCGGGTCAAGCCCGCAATGACGGGGTCAAGACGGCAATGACGGGGTTAAGTCGGCAATGACAGGAGTGGTTGACCTAGCGAAAAAATAGATAGCTATTGTGAGGATGCTGGAAACGGACGACCGGGGGCGGTCGTCCCTACAAAAGCATATATTTGTTATTGTGGGGACGGCCGCGCTGTTATTTTACCATTGTTTTTATTGCTATGTCCTAGGCATACTCTGGGCATGCTAGCGTTGCTTTGCCGTCGTTTGGCGATACGGTTATTCGGTGCAATGTGACCAGAGTTTCAGATTATATGAACTTTACGTCATATTCGCATTCTCTTTATGCATAGTCGTGTAGCAGACTGCGGTCGGGCATAAGGCGCGACGCGGGCGCTACGGTTTGCAGCCATAGCGTGCATGCGACTGCGGTCGGGCATAAGGCGCGACGCGGACGCTATGATTTGCGGTCATAGCATGCATGCGGCTGCGAACGGGAAAATGGCTAAAAAATAGGTTCGCAAATAGTTCACAAAAGCCTTACGAATGTTTTTTTGCGTTAATAATAGGGAATATATGAGGGTTCGAAGACTTATTTAATTAAGGAGTTCACAATGAAGAACCTCAGAGTTTCCATGAAACTTATCGTAAGCTTAGCGGTCGTGGTTGTATTGGCCATAGCGGTGGGCATAATAGGCATTTTTGGTATGTACTCCATTAACAATGCCGACGAGGCCCTATATAACGAAAATGTCCTGGCGCTCATTGCCATGGGCAGTATACGCGAGACGCTGCAGGCGCAGATTGTCCAGATCAGAAACTTGGGCCTAAACGCCGGCAACAAGGACCGCCTCCAGGAGATTCAAAACACCCTGACTTCGCTGGAGGGGGACATGAGCCGCCATATGACCGCTTATGAATCCACAATGACCGACACAGCAGCGGAATATGCCTATTTTGAAGGCAAAAATCTGTATATTAACGATTTTGCAGACATGAAGAGGAGGACGCTGGAGGCAAGCCAAATAAGCGTCGAAGCGGCTAGCAACGTTATTTACGACCAAAAAGTTTCGGAAATCAGGGAAACGATGGTCAGCGATTTTGCCATCTCTATGACATACAATGATGGGTGGGCAAAAGATAAGGTCGACGACAACAAAGGGCTGTTCGTTAACATGTTGACCGCAGAGATAGTGGTGCTTGTATTCTCTGTACTGGTTGCTATATTCTTTGCGTACTATGTATCCGGCTTGATCAGCAAGCCGCTGGCCGCGCTTTCGGATTTTATGAAGAGGGCAGGTTCTTCAGGCAATATCACGCTGATACCTGAGGACGTTAAAACAATTGAAGAATTTTCCCATATTAAAGACGAGATAGGGCAGACAATCGGCTACTGTTCTTCATTTATAAAGCATGTCACCGATATATCCGGCAGCCTTGAGGTTTTGGCAAACGGCGATTTGACCGTCGAAATCAAGCCGCTGTCCGACGAGGACACGATGGGGGTTTCGCTGAAAAAAATGATCGCCAATTTAAACAGGATGTTTTCCGAAATTCAGGCGTCGACCACGCAGGTGTCCACCGGCTCGAGGCAGGTCGCGGACGGCGCGCAGGAGCTGGCCCAGGGCGCGACGGAACAGGCTGCTTCCATACAGGAGCTGTCGAGCTCTATCGCCGAAATAGCGAGAAAGACGAAAGAAAATTCCGAGACGGCCGAAAAGACTTCAAAATTGTCGGCATCAATTATGGAAAACGCCGAAAAAGGCAGTCATCAAATGGACGACATGATAACAGCGGTAAAAGAGATCAACGAAGCCAGCCAGTCCATCAGCAAGATCATCAAAACCATTGACGACATTGCTTTCCAAACCAATATACTGGCGCTGAACGCCGCCGTGGAAGCCGCGCGCGCCGGGCAGCACGGCAAGGGCTTCGCGGTGGTGGCCGAGGAGGTGCGAAACCTCGCTTCCAAGAGCGCTGAGGCGGCCAAGGATACCGGCGACATGATTCAAAATTCCATGGAGAAGGCAGAACTTGGATCGTCCATAGCGGAAGAGACGTCGAAGAGCCTCAATGAAATAGTATCCGGTATCAACACGTCGAGCAAGCTCATAGAGGAGATTGCGGAAGCGTCCGAAGAGCAGTCCGAAGGCATAACGCAGATCAACATCGGGATTGATCAGGTGGCGCTGGTCACGCAACAAAATTCAGCGACGGCGCAACAGAGCGCTGCTGCGTCGGAGGAGATGAGCGGGCAGTCGGATACGCTGCAGCAGTTGATTTCAAGGTTCAAGCTGTCCAATGCGAGCGGATCGTACCGCGGGCTGCCGGACGGCGGAATGGGCGCGATGGGGGCCGGGGGCGCGCGCAGGCGGTCGACAGGGGCGCTTGCGTCCGCGCCGGCGACAGCGCCGATGGCAGCGTCTGCTACATCCAATAAATTGCCGGATTTGCCGGAACTATCGGAAGCGTTAGCTGCGCCCGGGGCGTCCGATTCGGTGGAGCTCGTGTACCCAGATGGCGGCGTCGCTGCAGGGGCGGCCGCAGGGGCGACCAATTATGGTAAATACTGATATAATGCAGGCATGAGAAGTATAGAAGGATGCACTGCGAGGAGGGGACGGCGAAGGCGCCGTCCCCTCCGTATTTATAAATGATCCAGCGCCTGTAGGGACGACCGCCCCGGTCGTCCGCCGCTCGCTCCGGCTGCCGCCCCGGTCGTCCGCTTGTCCGTATGCTGTGCGTCGCCTGTAGGGACGACCGCCCCGGTCGTCCGCCGCCCGTGCGTTATACGGCGCGGACGCCTTTATTGCGCCAGTTGCCCAAACGGTAATATGTAAATATTATAACGCAGCTTATGACCATGCTACTGGCCATTGCGTAGAAAACGCCCAAATAGTTGTGGGGCACAATGGCCAAAAAGTATACCAGTAATATCCTAATGACATTGCCGGTGATCGACGTGAACATTGGTACGAAGGCGACCCCCGCGCCGCGCATCGCGCCGCCCAGCGTGAAATCCGTCCCCATGAAGATATATACAAAGCAGATAATCTGTATGCCCTGCTTGGCTATTGCGATAACGCCCGGCTCGGAGGTGAATGCCCACGCGAACATGTAGCCCCAAAAATACATGACCACGCCCATTGTAATAGACAGGGCGGCCACCATCATCAATACTTTGTTAATGCCGTTTTTCACCCTATCTATCTTCCCCGCGCCAATGTTCTGGCCGACAAATGTCGTGGCCGACATACTCAGCCCGAACATCGGCATGATCACGAACCCGTCCATCCGCATCACGACAGTGTTGGAAGCGATGAAAATGGCGCCGAACCTGTTCGTGAACGACAGCGAGATGACGCCGCTCAGCGACATGGCCATTTGCTGTAGCGCGGACGGCAGACCCAGCCGAACAATGGTCTTGATAAGCCCCGGATCGGGGTGGAGCATTTCGTTTAATGATATCTTCCCATAGCCGATGCGGTTAATGCGCACAGCCAAAACCAACCCCGACAGTGTCTGTCCTATTATCGTCGCCCACGCGACGCCGGCGATCCCCCAGCCCAGCCCGAACACGAACCAGACGTCCAGCACGATATTTAAGATGCAGGAAATCGACAGAGCGATAAGGGGCCACCTGGAATCCCCCATGCCGCGCAATATGCCGCCCCCGTAGTTGAAGAAAACATTGCCCAGCGTCCCTATGAAAATGATGGTCAGATATGTGGAGGCGTTGTCGATTACGTCACCCGGCACGTTCATAATCCGCAGCAAAGGTCTGCAAAAAACGACGCCGAAGACCGTGATGGCTGTACCGACCATGAATGCCAGCGACAGGGTGGTGTTGATCGAGCGGCGCAGCCTTTCTATGTTTTTTGCCCCGAAGCTTTGAGATATAACAATGCTCGCCCCGACGGAGAAGCCCATGAAAATCGCGTTGAACAGCATCATGACGGGGTTACTGACGCCCACTGCCGCCAGTGCCTCCGCCCCCGCGTACTGGCCGATCACTATGGAGTCGACCGCGTTGTACAATTGAAGAAGTAGGTTGCTCGCCATAATGGGCAAGGCAAAGAGCAGGATCTTTTTTACGACCGGCCCCTCTGTCAGATCATTTGCTGCACGGATCGCCGTTCTTTGCTCCCCCATACTTGCCCTCCTTCGATAATCCGTTGTTATTTTCGTTGCTATTTATTTATCTGCTACTATCACTGCTATGTATGCCGCTATTTTGCAACATCATGCGCCGCTACATACTCCGCTTCATGCGCCGCTACTCCGCGTTTTTGCCGTCCAACCATAGTTTGCGGTACCGGTCGAACTCCGAGTCTGGTATTGTGTCGGCGTCGAAATACGGGCTTATGGGGAGTAGTTGATCGCCCGCGACGTTCGGGTTCGTGCAGGCGTTGTCGTCAACATACGCGCCGCGCGCCAGCTTGTCGCGAAAATCCGGCACGTCGACCGGCGCGTTGCCGTTCAATACCGAGCGGTACGCCAGTATCCCGCATATGCCCATGTCGACGGCGGTATAGACGTCGATGCTGTATTTGTTGCCGTCGTCGGTCCCCAATATCTTCTCAATAAAGAAGTGCGTGGTGTAAAAGTCGCCGCCCCCGTGCCCGGAAACGGCTTTGGACAGGCCGGACGATATAAAAGGTTCGGGCTTGTAGTGGGTCAGCTCGCCATGGCAAAACTTTTCGCCCTCGATGTATGCGGCCATTTCGCTGCCGTCCCAGCGGTTGGACTCCATCATGCCGCGCGTCCCGTAAACTTCGTAATTGATGCTGGCCGGTTCGCGCTTCAACCCACCGTGGATGCTTTTGACGACGGCGCCGTTGTCCAGCGTGACCATCTCGATGCCGCCGCTGCTGAACATGGCGCTCATATCCGTATTGCCCCGGCTCGTGTTCGCGTTCGTCTCAAAGCCGACGACGCGGACGGGCCTGCGCCCTGTAATCGTCAGCAAGGGGCCGAGGCTGTGCGTGCAATAATATGTGGAGTATATCCGGTTCCGCCAGTGGAAGCGCTCGCCATATGTTATCTGCGGCCATATGGACGCGCAGTCGTGCACATATTCGCCCTCTGCGTACTGCACCTCGCCGATGTCGCCGCGCTCGTAGCGCCGCCGCATTTCGAACGGCGCGGGCATGTAGCAATAGTTCTCGGCGTAAGCATACACCATGCCGCTCGCCTCGACGGCCTCTATCAGCGCCACCGCTTGCGACATGGTCTCGCAGGGCAGGACCTCGCTCATGACGTGCCGCCCGGACATGAGCAGGCGTACCGCGTACGGCGCGTGCTCATTTGCGTAGTTCGCCAGCACGACCGCATCCATGTCGTGGTTTATAAATTCGTCGAATGTTTCGTACAGGCCGACTTTGATCTGCCTGTCGTCCGCGAGCTTCTGCACATTGTCGAGCAGGGGCCTGTATTTATCGCAAACCGCGACGAGCTCCGCTTCCGGGTGCGAAGCGAGCATTTTAATCATCACCCCGCCCCTTTGCGCGCCAAAAACGCCAATTTTTATCTTGCCCAAATAATCACCCGCCCTATCCTATATATTCGTCCAGCCCCCAGCCGAAAATTTCATAAATGGCCTCCCAGCGCCCGCGCATCGTGCCGTCGACGGTCAGATCGGGTATGAAGCCGAGGCTGCGGTAGACCTTGATTGCAGGGAGCCGGAAGTCGTCCGTCGTGAGCTCCGCTGTGGCAAAGCCGTCGTCGCGCAGCCTGCGCAAAACGGCTGCCGTTATCTCGAAGCCCAGTTTCCTCCCTGCATAGTCCGAATCCGCCGCTATCATATGCACATAACCGAAGCCTTCCGGATGCGCGTGGTCGCATATCGCCGTGCCAGTCGCAACGAGCCTGTCGCCGTCGGCGATGACAAAGACCCCGTCCTCCACATACCCGGTTTTTTCTACAATTATTGATTGGTAACTCTGTGCAGCATTAAAAGCCTTGCTGCACAGCTCCTCCCATTTTCCTTTTTCGTCTTGCCGGATGACCCTCAGGACTAACCCGCTTTGAACGTTCGGCCCCGGTATGTCCGCCATGTACTGCTTCAGCATACGCAACTGCGCCATTTATCATACCCCGTAAAGTATTATGCCTGCCCTTAAATATTGCCCCCATGCCTGTCCCTATGCTTGAGCTGCGACATTATTATATCAGATTGCGGCGGCCCTTACGAAAGCAAATAAGCGCTGCCTCCTGGCGAACCGCGCGAATCGCGCCAACCGCGCCAACCGCGCCAAAAATGGTATATCCGGTGTATTATGCATAATAAAAGGAGCGGCATTTTCAGCCGCCCCCGTTACTCTATCGTTTTTATCCGACTACGTCGCTATCACTTATTTTATTTCGACGATCTTTTGCTCTTTGTGCGAGATGTAGGCGTTTTCCAGAAGTTCCGTCAGCGCCGTGCCCTTTTTTGTGTCGAATATGATTTCCGTGCCGTTGATGATACCGTCGAGCCACATGCGCATGGCGATCGGCAGCGCTTCGGGCAGTTTGTCCGGGATGAACCAGCCGCCTTCCGTGTCCTTGGTGCGCATCTTTAGCTGCCCGCGTTCATAGATGATCGCGCCCTTTGTGCCCAGCAGCTCGAACACGCCGGAATTGAACGGCGAAACGAACGAGGTCTCGAGGACCGCGATGGCGTTGTTGGCGAACTCCACGACGCACACTGCGTTGTCGTCGGCGTCCGGGTTGGGCGCGAACGTGGTGTTGAACATGGACACGATCCGCTTCGGCTTGCCGAGCAGGTAGGAGGCCGTGTACATCGGGTGGCAGCCAAGGTCCATCATCGCGCCGCCGCCGGCCTTTTCCACGTCGTACCAGTATTCCGGCAGCCATCCGCGCGAGCTGCCGTCATGGGCGGTGCGCATGCGCATGTAGTGTATGTCGCCCAACTGCCCCTCGTCGACCGCCTTTTTGCACAACTGGATATAGGGGTTCACGAGCTGCGCCAGCGATATGCAGAACTTGACTTTGTTGCGCTCCACGGCTTCCGTAATGGCGTTGCAGTCCTCGACGGTCAGCGCCATCGCCTTTTCCGTGAAGATGTGCTTGCCCGCGTTCGCCGCCGCGACCATGATCTCCCTGTGCACGCTGGTCGCCGTCTCGATGATGACAGCGTCCACGTCGCCCCTGGCGAGCGCCTTTGCGAGATCCGGTTCAAAGTCCACGCCCATGGTGTCCGCCCATTTCTTGCCGCGCTCCGCGTCCTCGTCCCAGACGCATGTGATCTGCGCGTCCGGCTGCGCCATGACCGTCCTGGCATACCCCTCCGCATGCACATGCCACTTAGAAAGCATCAAAATGTTTACCATAACTCAAAACCCTCCATATATAAAATATTTTATTGCCCAATTATATCAACTTTTCTTTGATATCAACTATTACTTGATATCAACTATTTCGTGATATCAACTATTCTTTGATGGCGCCTATAATTATACCTGTTTGTGGCAGCAACGGTTCGCTGCGTGAAGGCTTGGCGCGCTAATCGTTCATCCCGCATAAATGATAGCAAGTTTAATATGAATTTGCAAATAGGTTTCTTTATTATTTTGTATATATCGACAAAAATTTCGGTAGAAATTTTAACAAGCATTTTATCAACCATTTTGTTAATAAAGCAACCATCATTTATTCCGTTTCTAGTTTGTTGTTTGTTTTTTGGCAAAAAATGTGTATGATTACAGTCTAGCGATTGATAATTTAATGGGGGGCTAATTTTATGACAAAAAATGAAATCGCGTCTCTGGCGATGGAAAAAGGCAAGGGGATACTGCGGCTGGCGCCCGTTTGGGTTCCGCGTACGTTTTGCCGCCCGGGCAAGCGGATCAAGCTGCATCCCAACGATTATTATATGTATGGGGCGGAGCGCGGCGCCATTGACGAGCGGTGGCTTTCGTCCACCACGCCCGCAGACAACGGGCCCGGCACGTTGGAGGACGAGGGGCTTAGCTATGTGATTGTCGGCGATGGGCGCGGCGAGAGCGGCAAGGTTGGCGGAAGCGGCAAGGGCGGCGGAAGCGGCAAGGGCCTGCGGGTTTTATTGAAAGAAGCCGTCGACGAGTTGAAGGGCGAAATAATAGGGGACGGGCTATGGAAAAAACATGGCCGCTGGGCCATGTATTCAAAGTTTTTTGACAACCTCGGCCCGCTGCCCCATCACATCCACCACAGCGAGGAGCATGCCAACCTGGTCGGCATGCACGGCAAGCCGGAGATGTACTTTTTCCCGGCGCAGATGAACAACCACCCCGGCGAGTTCGCATACACCTTTTTCGGCCTGAACCCGGGCGTCACAAAGGCCCAACTGCGCAGGGCGCTGGAGGATTTTACCAAGGGCGACAACGGCATCCTCGAGCTTGCCAGGGCATATAAACTGGCCGTGGACACGGGCTGGGACGTGCCGACCGGCGTGCTGCACGCGCCCGGGAGCCTTTGCACATACGAACCGCAGTATTCATCCGATGTTTTCGCGATGTACCAATCGGTGCTGTTCGGCGAGCACGTCGTGCCGGGGGAGCTGCTCTGGAAAAACTGCCCGCCCGAAAAAGTCGGCGATTTTGACTATCTTGTGGAGATGGTGGACTGGGACGTCAACACCGATCCCGACTTCGTTGCAAACCGGTTCATGCAGCCTGTCCCGATCAACGCCGGCGGCGCGGGCGAGCAGGGCTACCTGGACGAGTGGATATGCTACAAAAGCCCGTTCGCTTCCGCAAAGCGCCTCACGGTCGCGCCCGGCAGAAAAGCCGTGGTCACAGACGCGGCTGCGTATGGAGTCATTGTGCTGCAGGGGCACGGGCGCATGGGCGCGTGGGACGTCGAAACCCCCACGCTCATACGCTTTGGCGAGCTGACGCTGGACGAGTTCTTCGTTTCGGAATGCGCCGCGCGGGCGGGCGTCGAAATAGAGAACCGCTCGCCGGTCGAGCCGCTCGTTATGCTAAAGCATTTTTCCGACAACCCGGACCTGAAATTATAGGGCGCGAGCAAAAGCATGCGAGCATAATGCGCGTACCAATAAATATGTTTGCGCATGGATACATGCGCGGATAAAACATGCGCAAACAAATACAACGCGGGGCGGATATTGATTCCGCTCCCGCGTATGCCTGTCCGCGCCACGCAAACGATTATATCGATTGTAAGCTTTCCTATTTATTACCGATCTAATTTAATGCCGTGCTAATTAATAATCGTACTAATTTAAAATTGTACCAATTTTAAATCGTTCCAATTTATAGTCGTACCAATTTATAGTCTTCTAATTTACTACTGTTCTAAATTATTGCCGCTCCAGTCAACAGGCGTGACTTTTTCAATCGTTAAACACCAATTAATGATATCCGCGACTAATGACGGCGTTACAGCTTCATCGTCCCACTTTGGCACGGCAAACCTTTCCCAGCCATGTCCCAGATTGTCCAGGCCCTTGAATTCTTTCCCCATTACAATAATATAAGGATTGCTTTGCATGCATGAAACCCCGCTTTCAGGGTTTTTATTAGCAAGCGGATAACTCACAATGAATTTTTTGTCGTCAGAGGCGATGAAAAGATGCAGCAAACCAAAATCGTCGTCATCGGGCTTCACGGACCAATAAAAATCCCTGTCGTTTATTGTAATTTTTCTCTTCCTTTTTTTAGCGATAGCCATTGAACACCCTGTCATTTTTATTTATATTGTATGGATTTATCTTCAATGTTACACATACCATTGTTCCTGCGATTTATACAGACGGGCGTATTCGCCACCCATGTTCAGCAAATCGCCATGGGCCCCCTGCTCGATCAGTTTGCCCTGCTTCATCACGAGGATCCTGTCCGCCAGCCTTACCGAGCCTAGCCGGTGGGTGACGATGATGGCGGTTTTGTGTTTCGATATCTGCGCGAAGCGGTTGTATATTTTCGTTTCCTCAATCGGGTCGACGGCTGCCGTTGGTTCGTCAAGCACAATCAATTGGTGCGTTCGGAAAAAGCTCCGTGCGATGGCCACGCGCTGCCATTGGCCGCCGGACAATTCGACGCCGTCGAATTCCCGCGAGAGCATGGTATCGTATCTGTCGGCAAATTGGCTGCCGCCCATGTCGAGCCCCGCCTGCTCGCAGATCATATCCAGCATAGCATCGCCCGCAACGCCCCATGCGACGTCCGCATCGCTGATGCATATGTTTTCGCCCAGGGTCATCTGATAGCGCTGGTATTTTTGGAACACGGCGGAAATATTTTTGAACAGCGCAGACGCAAGCGCCGTTTTTGTATTTGTTTTACCATGAAAGACTTCGCCTTTATCGGGCAGGTACAGACCCGTAATCAAGCGGACCAATGAAGTCTTGCCCGAACCGTTTTCGCCCACTATCGCAACGGTTTCGCCGCGCCTAATGGTCGCCGTCACATCGTCGACCGCATTTTGGCCTGCCCCCGGATATGAAAACGATACGCCGCGCAATTCAATATCCCCGCCAACCGGAACATCGGCCTCCGGGCGTCCCAACTCGGGCATCTGCATGAAGCGAAGGTAATTTTGCACCCTGCCCAGGTTCTTCGCGGACGCCCCCAGGTTGTCTATAATCAGCTCCCGCATCAACGAAAACACCATTTCAATCGACGTAAATATCGCCGCGAAAGCGCCGACGGTAATGTCCCCCTTCATAAGCAGGTCAAACAGCATCAGCAAAATACCGATGTAGCCTAATAATGACAGCAGTTTCACGCATAATTCGATAGCGCTGGCTCTAAACGAAGCGTGAAAATCCAGTTTATTCAAAAAAGCCAAAGATTCGGCGTACAGCTTTTTGAAATATGAAAAGGCGCCCAATATGCGGGTCTCCTTGAAATACTCGCGACCGGTCAGGCAGAGCTCATAATAGTCAAATTCGCGGCGGACGGGCGCGGCCCTGTCCTCCGCCTCCGAAAATATCCTGGCCCGCAAAACATGGGCCAATAAAGTAGGCGCAAAGACAAGCAAAAGCAGGGCGATCAGTTCCGGTTTTATATTTATCAGATATACTGCCATAAAAAGGAAGTAGGGGACGTAAAAACTCAAAATTGTCACCATGCTTCCGGTAAACCAGACAGCCTCGTCCTTGCCCTGCATCGCTTTGTTCATATCGTCCAATATGCGCGTGTCTTCGAAATCGATTGGTGACACCCTGCTCATTTTGTCATGGACCCCAAGCGAAAGCGCCCCCTCCGCGCGCCGCCAGTACATCAGCATGATTACATGATGAACGCCGTGGAGCAGTTGGCGGCACAAATGCGCAAGCCCCAATAATAACAGCCCTGCGATCACGTCCGGCAGCGCGGCTGTTTGGGCCGAATAGCCCGCCGCCCTGTCCAGAAACTCTTGCGTCGCGGGGACAAGGGCGGCACGGGCGACGCCGTGCGCGATGCAGACTATTATGAATGCGGCTAAAAGCATAGGCGACACCCGGGCGAACCTGGGGAGCATCAGCCATAAAACCTTAAAAAAACCGCCGGCAGTACTCGCTGCGCCGATAGACCCTTTTAAGCCTGTAGGCCCGGCCCTGTTCACGCGTACCACCCCCTCTGCGCCTCGAACATCTGGGCATATAAGCCGTTTTTGAGCATTAACTCGCCATGCGCGCCCTGCTCGGCCACATGGCCGCCCTCGATGACAAAAATTTCGTCAGCCAGCCGCGCCGCGCCCAGCCGATGGGTGATGAATATCGTCGACTTGCCCGCGCTGATTTTGGCAAACAGCTTATACACGTCGCTTTCGGCCACCGGGTCGAGCTCTGCGGTCGGCTCGTCCAGGATGCGCACGGGCGCGCCGCTCACCAATGACCGGGAGATGGCCACGCGCTGCCACTCGCCGCCCGACAGGTCGGCCCCGCCTTCTTTGATTCTGCCCAGCGGGGTATTTGCCCCTTCGGGCAGCCTGGCGACAGTTTCGGTCAGCGACAGCGTTTCAATCGCATCGCCGATGCTCTGTTCCGTCGCGTTATTGACGTCGCCGAGCCCGATACTGTCAGCCAGGGGGATTTGGTACTTCGCGAAATCCTGGTACACGATGGAAAAAATGGCTTTCAGGGCGGGCTGGGGAAATTCCCGGAGGTTTTTCCCGTCGATCAAAATATCGCCCGTGTAGTTGTCGTACAGGCCCGTCAGCAGCTTGGTTATCGTTGTTTTCCCCGAACCGTTCGCGCCGACGAAGGCGTAGTGCCTACCCGCATGCATTGTCATGCACAGATCGTCCAGGATCAGGCGCCGGGTCCCGGGGTACGCGAACGAGACGCCGCGAAATTCTATGCGCTGCGGCTCGGCTGCCCCAACATCGGGCATGTCGGCGGCGCCGGGCGTTTCGGACAGTTGCGCGAATAAAGATAAGTCCCGCAGGTATTCGCGGTTGTTGGACAGCGCGCTGGTGGTATCTGCCAAGTCCCACGATAATAATTGCGCCAGCCCGAACGTGGCCGTCACGAACCCCATGAACATGCCGATCGATATCTCGCCCGACCCCAGCGGGGCGATCAGCACGCCCGCGACGAGGAAGGAGAGCAATATAGTGGTCAGGCTTGCGCTTTTGATCCGTATATAGCGCTTGCGCTGCGCCCTCATGTTGATTTTATACGCCGCAGTATATTTTTCGTGGTACCGCCTGTTGAGGTTGCCTGCGTATCCGAACAGCGCCCGCTCCTCCACATTGTCCCGCCCTGACAGCACGCCCTGCAGATACTGCGCCCGCCTGGCGTGCTTCGCAGCCTCCTTTGACGTTTCGTATTGCGCCTTGCCGCTTTTTACGGCGAGCCAGAGCAGCGGCGCCGAAAGGCACAGGACCACCAGCGCGGCCCACCAAACCTGCGCCACCAATATGAGCAGTACGGCGCCGACCCGCAGCACCATGTCGCCTAGACGCAGAACGATGTCGAACCCGCCGCCCATTTTTCCGACCGGGTCGTCGCCCACCCGGCTTATAATGTCCCAAACGTCGTTGTTTTCAATGTGCCGGTATTCCAGCATCGCGCGCTTTTCCGTAATCGCCGTCCGGAAGGCCTCTGTCAGCTTGATGTCCATTTTTGCCTTGACCAGCCCTATGAGCGCGTAGTTTACATATTGGTGCGCGACCAGCAGCAACATGCAAACCAGCGGGAAGACGATGCCGCCGGGCTCCGCCTGCCCATTGAATATGTCTATGGCGGTGTCTATAAAGAGCGCGGTCGTGACGATTTGCAACGCCGGTATAAGCGCGTAGACGATTTTGTCCGCCACGCGCAGCGAGGCCAGCCCCGGCGATATGGCGAACGGGATTTTCAAAAAATCTATCAACCTATATTCGCGACTATCAATTCTCATCATCCGCCCCTCACCGTTCCTAGCCCCCGGTCGCCCACGCTGCCGATGCGAATCACATCCTTATATAATATCATCATTTGGAAGCTAAAATATGTACAGCCAACATACTTTGGGATAGAAAAATGTGTAGGGGAGTGCGCCGAGCCGGACATAAAAAAACCCGGGACATCGAAATCCCGGGCTTTTTATTAAAGTTTAACTGACTGCTGCATCACGCAAAGAACAGGAATAAGAACGAAAACATGTTCATAACCGTCGTCCACGCAAGGCCTATCCATGATATAACTGCTGAACCCATTAAATCGCACCCCTTTCAATTTGATATTCAAATAAGGTGCCAGTTAACACGCGCACTGAAGGACATTCACGCCACAGCAGACCGACTTATAAGATACGCGCCATAGTCTCCGCCCTTCTGGCGAGGGCGCCCTGAAAAATGAATTGATACCGTTTCACGCTAACGTTTTAGAGGAACATGTTAGCATTGCCCTGGAGTATCGCGAAGACAGTTAATAAATAATTCGCGATGGCTTCGATAACGCTGATCCACAATTGAGGTAACATAGCTGCATCTCCTTTTCTTAATATTAGTAAACTAATATTAGCATGCAAATGAACGATTGTCAACATTTATTCATTAAATTATATATAATTTTTTATTTTTATTGTAAATTTCAGTAACTAACATTAGTTAAGCTGCTAAATAATGTCAGTTAGTAAATTGTTCCATGCAACATATAAAACAATGACACTGTGTTCTGCGACGCAACATCGCAATAAAAAACAGCGGACATGCCGGATATAAAAATGCCCGGGCGAAAAAAAAGAACCCGGGCCGGAAAAAGAACCCGGGCCGGACATAAAAGAGCCCGGGTGTGATTATCCCCGGGCTCAAAATAAACTATAAACTTTTTAAGACAGCATTACGCAAAGAACAGGAACAAGAACGAAAACATGTTCATAACCGTCGTCCACGCAAGGCCTACCCATGAAATAACCGCTGAACCCATAAATCGCACCCCTTTCAAATTTGTATGTAGTAATGTTACCGGTTGACGCGCATATTAGATGACTTGCAATTCACATATGTCCAACTTATTCTGATAAGCGCCAAATTCGCCGCCTTTCTTGTATGAGCACCCTGAAAAATGATGTAAATACAGTTTCATACGGCGTGTTTTACATGAAGAAGAAGCTATTGCCCTGGAGTAATGCGAAAACGCTAAGCAGGTATGTCGCGACGGTATCAATAACGCTAATCCACATCATTGGGAACATATTCTCATCTCCTTTTCGTAATTTGGTAAACTAATATTAGCATGCAAATGAATGTTTGTCAACATTTATTCATGAATTTAAATATATTTTTATTATTTTATTACTTATCATAACTAACGTTAGTTATATTGCCGATAGATGTAATATAAACGGGCAGTTCCACACGGCAGGCGAGGTTTAGTTTCATAATTAATATTAAGCTATATTACTTGTCCGCTATGGATTTCGGCCCCGCGCGATCCGGGTTTGCTTTCGCAACTTTGTCAATGTATATCGATAGAAGCAGCCGCGCATCATAAAATATATATAAATTCATTATATTACCGAAACAAATGAATTATTAATCATATATATTCATTAAGAGCCATCATGCCCATTCAAGGCTGTAATGCTTTGATATCAACGTTTTGACATAAATAAATACCATTAAAATGATGTTATGGGTATGCCTTGTGATCTTTTTTTACATGCGAATTATTGTTAAATTTTTTTACAATTATATTACAGCCAACCTAACAATAGCTAATATTATTGACATACTAATTTTAGTTAATTATAATGTAATTATTAATGGTTAAATACATACTAATATTCATAAGTAATAATAACGTTATGAAAGGAGAATATATAGATTGACATAATTATTAAGAAAATGAAAAACAGGCTGTGCCGCGACGCAGTATATTTTCCAGGTTATATAAGCGAACAGGCGCCGCATGACGGCACATGTGACAGGCAGCAAAGCACGGGACGTACAAGGCATGCAAAAGTATATTAAAGGTATATTAATATGACAGGGAAATGTCAAACAAAAATTTATGAGGGGTAGATTAATATGAAAAAACGTGTTGTATCAATGCTTTTAGTCTGTTCTATATTGTTTCTCATGCTGCCGGCGAACGTATTCGCGGCGGAAACAGTAACTAATTTTGCGCAACTAAAAGCCGCGCTGGAAAACCCGAGTATCGATGTCATAAACTTCGGCGCCAATATCGCAATGGAAAGGGATAGAAATATTATAATCAGCCCAAATAAAACCGGGCTGACGATTAACGGTAATGGTTACCAGCTCGTGCAAAACGATTACTTATCCGGTTCCTACGCGATTCAATTCGATTGCAGCAAATCGAACATTCAGCATATGGTTTTCAATAATTTATATTTATCGGGACAGACACGAAAAGGCTTCTTGAATATACCGAACAACCCGCGCAACCCCGATTTTACCGTTGTGTTCAACAATGTCAAATATGATGGCCCGGAGCTCATCAGCGCGAGATATAGCAATGTAGTCCTAAATAACTGCGAAATATTAGTAACGCCGACCACCACCGACGCCAACGGCTATTTCGTCACAGGCACGAACATTACCCTCAGTGGGGATGTAAAGTTCACTAAGCAGTCGGAGACCAGCAACCGGACGCTTTTCTACGTCTACAATAAAGGCGCCTTGACCATCGCCAGTCGCGCGAATGTTGTCATTCAAAACGAAACAGATCAAAGGGTGGCAAAAAAAGCGGGCTTTGCCAATTTCATGACAAGCGTGACTAAGCTGGTGTTCGAAGACTATAGCAGTTTCGAGTATTACGGGACAAGCGCATTTTTATATGGCGCAGACGTCGGCGAAGTACATGTCGGGAGAAGCGCCAATGTTTTCATCTTGGTAGTTGGAAACTTAAGTAACACCAACGGCTTGCTTGGCATTAAGTCTAGCATGACGGTAAACAACGAGGCGAGAGTCTACATTATCGCCGCCAGTAATACAAACGCTTATCCTGTCATAAGAATTGCCGGGGCCTCCTCGTTTACATTTAATTCTCCCAGGGAGGTACTGATATACAATGCGTCATGGAAGACGAACGGCAATGGGCTGGCGATCTATGTCCCAACCGCGTTTACATTTACTTTCAATGACATAAGGGAGGTTGACTACTATCAACTGAGCAGATCGCCGTATAACAGTCTTGGCACGCCGACATATCGATTTGCCAACGATAATGGCAGCATGTATAGCGTCTCCTATGGCATGAACAGCCCGCTGTTTAGTGCATACAGCCTCAAAGTACTGTCTTCGTACCGCTATACCGGTAGTACCCCGTTCACCTCGGCTTCGCTGAAGGATATGAACATCATCAGGATATCCAACAGGTCGTCGAGCGGCGGGATTACCGACTAGATGCCTTGGAAGGTTTTACAAATTATGGCAGCAATACAGCAGCATAATAGAAAACGGTTCATCCATCAGAAAAAACACAGCTAACTGTCATATTATTTATCCATAGATAAGTTTTAAAGGCTGCCCTGATCTCCGGGGCAGCCTTTTCTTCGCCTCTCTTTGCATTGCATTGCTTCACATCTATCCATTGAGCATTTCCGTTTTGATGGCCTTATATTTTATAAGCCGTGTTTCGTTGTCATAAGCAAGTATATATTCGTTATATTCGCCCATATCGAAATCTTTTTTCGCATCGTCCGAAAACGACCCGCAGCGCTGGTAAAAAACGCCGCAGGGAAATTCTTTGCAGTCCCCGCAATGGTCCAGCTTCTTTTCAAGCACACATTTTCTTACGGGGCAGTTTTCGTCGGACGGGTTGCTTTTGCAGCCGCCGCAGCTATCCATTATGGAGGGGTCAAGCCCGTAATACTTGTGCCACATTTTTGACAATGTTTCGCGCTGGTCGTCCTTTTCGACATTCGGCGCGTATGCCTTGCACAAGTCACAACGGCAGCCGCACATCGCCAGTTCATGTTTTTCACACATCTTGATTCTCCTGTTTTATTTTTATTGGTATAAACACGTCCTGCTGGTATCTGCCAAATTTTTCTACGATGTCCCACGGCAGGACTTCTTCGATCATCTCGTCGCACCGCAGTTTGCCGCCCGCATCGGCGTCAAGCTCGTAAAAATCGCTTTCATTTATCCAATCTTTGAGCAATATAAAAATATCGATCATGTCGTCCATGAACGAGCTTGCGATGGCGAATAGCCCGCCCGAAAAATCTTCGTCGGCGTATTCCGTTATGTTGTCATAATCGTCTGGGATATGGATCAGCATAGTCCATTCATCATTGGGCTCTTTGCGGAAAAAGCAATCGCGAAATCCGGGATTTGAGATAAACCCGTACGCCGCGAAAAGGTTCTGCATATCGTCCCGCCATACTATCCGCCCCGTTTTCAGTCGGGAAGTCAGCATTCGCATGGGCGGCAGGCGTATAATCCGGACATCGTGCAGTTTCAATGCTTCGCGACTGGTTCTCTCCAGTCTATCAAGGTTGATCTCATCATCTTTATCAACAGTGGCGAGCCGTTTTTCAGTTTCCTCGTAAAGCAGTGCGATAGCCGAGATTTTTTTGATGCCGTTCATCAGCATTGTATGCAGGAAGTCGTCTACAAGCCGCCGTAATTCTGACAGCGCCGATATTTCTTTATCGAGGGATTCGAGTTTGTCCACAAATGACTGGATCAGCGCCGCCGTGCTATCGCTTTTGAATATTGTAATAATATCTTTTATGGGTATTTGCAATTTACGCAGAATAATGATCTGCTTCAACCGTTCAAGCGCGGCTTCGTCGTAATATCGTTGAGCTTTGTTATCGGGATGGCTGCTCCACAATATCCCAACTTCCTCGTAGTAGCGTAGCGTCCGGCTGGAAACGCCGAAGGCGCCAACGACATCGTTTATTCTGATCAAGTCCAAGACATCACCCCCGCATACTATATTATATTAGTTGACGCAACGTCAATGTAAATACCTATTTAAAAATATTATGATTTTCGCAAATTCTTTTGTGCAAGCAAGAACCCGCATATCTTTAAAAGTCGCCCCAACAAACAGAGCCGCACAGAACCGCACAGACTCGCAATATAAAAAACCATATTGACTTTGACGTTACGGAATAGTTTATAATGTTAATGCAAGGGGTGATAGCGATGGAATACACAAGCAACAAACTTTCCAAATTATCGGGTGTGAGCGCGCGCACTCTGCGGTATTATGATGAAATCGGGCTTTTGAAACCTGTCAGGGTCGCTGTGTCCGGGTATCGAATGTACGGACAGAACGAACTTGACACGCTACAGCAGATTTTGTTTTACAGGGAGTTGGGCTTCCCTTTGGAGGAAATCAAAAGCATTTTATATGCGCCCGATTACGATAGAGAAAATGCTTTTCGCCATCACCTTACGCAACTTAATAAAAAGCGGGAGCGGCTTGATATGCTGATTCATAATGTCATGAAAACTATATCCGCAATGAAAGGGGAAACCATCATGAACGACAATGAAAAATTCGAGGGCTTTAAGCAGTCACTGATAGAAGATAACGAGCAGAAATACGGCTCGGAAATCCGCGGCAAATATGGCGATGCGGCTGTTGACGCCTCAAATGCCAAGCTAAAGGGGTTGACCAAAGCGCAATATGACGAGGGCGAACGGCTGCGAAGCGCTTATGAGGAAACGTTAAAATCCGCGTTTGAAACAGGCAATCCGGCTGGTGAATTGGCTCAAACCGCCTGTGACTTACATCGGCAATGGCTCTGCGTGTACAACCCGGAGTACAGCAGGGAATACCATATGGGGCTTGCCGATATGTACGTTGAAGATGAGCGGTTCAAGTCATACTACGAAAAGATAATGCCTGGTTGCGCAGGGTTTCTGCGTGATTCGATCAGAATTTATTGCAAGTAGCTAGATAGGCGACTTATGCCTTAGATGAGAGCATTTCAACACTTCGTTCATCTTCGATGATAATCCTATTTATCGTTTTTATCATTAGGTTGTCTACCGGCCTTTAGTCCTTCGGCGTATATCGCAAGCTTGTCAACCTCATCATGCGTAAGCCCTTTGAATTCTCCACGATTAAATGCAACAAGCGAGTCGCCATAGGGTTCAGCCACCATATGCACCTGAAGCGGGCCCTGTTCATATGTGCGGGAACGCCCCAACAGATAGTCCGTAGTGACGTTGAAATAATCGGCTATTGTTTTAAGAACATCAACGGATGGTATGACGTTTTGGTTTCCTTCATACTTACCAATGCTCGAGCGCTCAACGCCAATAGCCGCAGCAAGCTGTTCCTGTGTTATGCTGTGTTGCGCCCGCAGTTCTTTTAATATTTTTCCAAGCATCTGCCCCATGCCTCTCCAAAATGATTATAATGTATATATTTACCACTGTAAATTTAACTGAAAATAATTCACGATGAAGCTTGACTGCGTGAATAACATTCGATAAGGGGAGGCGCAAACAATGCAAAAATGGTGTACGGAAGATTGGGAATTTGAACTAACTGTCACAAATGGGAAAGCCGGACATTGCAGGCTTGGTTTAGAAAAAGGGGATAAGTTTGTTTTTCAATACGAATGCCCTGCCGGAATGTGCCCCAAAACAATGACACAAGTATATACATGGTGCGAAGTCATTCGATGCCGCGGCGATTTTACATACAGAGGCATCAAAGAAAAATATGAAATGGACATACCATGCGCCGACCACTGTATTAGTTTCCATCTTAAAGCATATCCCATAAATCGGGATGAAAACGGGAACCCCCTTCCTAACAAAGAAAGACCGAAAGACTAGATGTGTATGATTTGCGATAATACCAATCGTGTCTTGGTACAAGATAAAGTTCATTCGAGATGGTCGGGCATCACTTTCCCCGGCGGCCATATTGATGATGGAGAGAGCATTTACGAATCAATAATCAGAGAAGTAAGAGAAGAAACAGGATTAACTGTATCTAACTTAAAATCAGCAGGCATGATTCATATGTACAATAGGAAAGCCAAGAAAGACGGATCATTTTTTTCTATAAAACTTCGTGCTTTGACGGCGAAATGATAAACGAAACAGACGAAAGAAAAATATACTGGGTATCTATAAACGAGTTAGAAAACTTAAACCTCGCTCCTAATGTGCGGGAATACCTAAAAGTTTTCTTAGATGATGACATCAGCGAAGCATACATAACATCAGGCAACGGTTTTACTTTTTTACCCGAAAAATAAACGGGAGCGACGGACGTTTGCATTTTTAAGTTATTAATTTGCTATAGTTTCATGAGATATGGAGCATTTCTTTTTGTCGTGGGCAATGCCGACGCATAAAATTTCGCCGTGTAGGCTGCTGTAGTATTGGTTGTCGAGGATTTGCCGCAGCGCCTCCTCTTTTAGTGCATCGACCGCTTCGCCCTGCTTGAACTCTATTACGATATGCGGCCTGCCCACCGACAGCGACTCCATGATTATGTCGCTTCGCCCAGTCCCGGATTCGACATTGCTTTTAATCTTATACAAGTTGTTCAACGATATGCACATGCCCAGAAACAGCATGTGGTACGCGTTTTCCCGCGCGTCGAAATAGCTTGTACAAGATATAACCAGTTCACGGTATACTTCCACGAAGCCATCCATGTCCCTATCCAAAAGGTACTGGAACATCCTGTGCAAGTCCGAGCTTTGCACATTGGCCCTGGAAGCGATGATCCTCATAAATTCCGAACGCACTTCCCCATTGGGGATGCGCACCGACATGAACAACTCGTTTATTTGTTTTATGACAGTAATATAGCCTGTGTTTATCAATAATCCCCATAAAGTGTCATAATTATTTAATTCGAAAAATGAACACTCGAGATCAGCGCTTATCTTGGCGTAACCGTCCTTAATAAGCATGTCAAAACCTTTATGGAACAAGTGGTCTGCTTCGGCAATCAAATTTCTAATCAGAGTATTCGCAGACGTGTTGATCCAATAGTTTTTCAGCTCGCCGGATCTTGCGTAACAAAGGATTGACCATGGGTTGTATATCTCCGTTTCTCCAATAGTATATCCATTATATTTCTGCTTTACCTCTTCATTAAACTCAACCTCATAATAGGTTAGCAATTCTTCCGCATCAGTAGGTGTCAAGCCAAAGAAATCGGAATAGTACTTGTCTGTAACGGTATATACCGAAATATTGTTCAACTGTGAAAAAATGCTCTCCTTCGCGATACGTTGTATGCCTGTCAAAAGCGCTTGGTGCAGGCAGTCTTGCCCCTTCAGCGCGGAGCCGTATAAGTTCGAGAAAAAGAGCCCCATCTTGTCATGGTATCCATTCTCGTGGCTGCTCATAATTGGCTGATCGTATTCGTCGATGAGCAGAATGGGCTTGATTTTGTAAAACTCGAACAACGCCTGCTCCAGTGTTACGATGGCAATTTCCAGGAAATCCGTACTGATATTGCGGTTGAGTAGCATTCCATATATCATGTTGAATGTTATATAGCAAGCTTTGGATTCGTCGATGTCAGTATTAAACAGCTGCCTGTATCTTTCGTATTCAGTCAGAATGATTGTACTGATCTTAAAAACCAACGATTCAATCGAATCAGCCTTGCAATCCTTGAATGTAAAAAAGATTACGGGGCGCGAGTTGATTTGGCCTGCATGCTCCGTATCCATAATTTTCAGCCCGTCGAATATTGCCTTGCTGTCTTTCGTGATGTCAAAAAACTCGCGCAGCATCGTCATATTGAGGGTCTTGCCGAACCGCCTCGGCCTTGTGACCAACGAGACTTTATCATCTGCCTGTATAAAGTCGCGGATGAACATGGTTTTGTCTATATAATATTTGTTTGATTCCCGGATTTCCCTAAAACTGTCAATCCCTATCGGCAGTATTTTTCTCATCACTAATCACTTCCATGTCTAACGGATACTTGACGGATACTTGATCAAACATTATTTGCAGTCCCATTGCCTGTATTATATTATACAACATTTGCTTCAACAGACCTATTTGTTTATAGGATGGCAGCTGGAGGTGGTGCACGGCAAAATAAAAATATTATGCGGCAAAGTATCAAGGGCAAACCGTGGCGTACACAAGTGCGCTCCGGAGTTTGCGTGCATTTCATAGTTTATCTTTACCGCGCCGGTGACTTTGCGGAGAGCCTTTCCGAAACTTTTGACTTCGTTCATATAAACCGCCGTGTCCGCTTCGAGCATATCCTCAAAATGAAAGTAGTGTTCCATCGGCATGACATACTCTCTGACGTAATTGATTCTGCTGTTCACCCTTTTGCTGCCCTCCATTCGTCAATCAACTGCTGTATCGACTGTTGCCGTTGATCGCGGTTATCGCTGACAGCTTGTTTCGCCACATCGTATAATTTTTTGCTCAACTTCCAATCCTCTATGCGCCTATCGCGTTTATCCCATCCATCGCAGAAAAAGGCAAATGCTGTTGCACCCATTGCGTAAACATTGCTGATCTCATCAACCACTGCACCGCTTCTCGATTCTTCCGGCGACATTAGGAAAGGAGCCCCCCATATACCGCTATACCCGTTCATGTAGCACTGTTTTGCGTAAAAATCAATATCGCAAATCACAAAATCACCGCTATCGAAATTATACAGCGTAGCGTGGTCGTTAAAATCTATCGCAACATAACCACACTTGGCGACATGAGCATGAAATTCTAAAATTCCTTCGTATACTCGCAGTTTTTCTTCAACCGACAGAGCCATGAATCTTATGCACATTTCCGGTTGGGGATAGCCGCAGCTTTCCCCATCGAACCAGTCAAAAACAGCAATAAATCCATTTCCGATTGCTTGAGCATCTATCAAGTTGATTAGCAGCGGGTGTTTCAGATCCTTGTATTTAGGAACGGCATACTTAAGTCGTGTTATTGCATCCTCCGGGTTTTGTAAGTAGTCTTTTACCGTCCGCGCGCCTGCGAATTTTAGGAAATAACGCTTTCCTGCTTTTTCAACTCCAAAACATATACATCCTGAACCTTGGTTGTCAAAGACCTTAAACACTTTGCCGTACTTGTTGAGAAACGAGAAATCAAACGGCGCTTTTAGTTTATACGGGACGCCGTCTATCCATTGGATGTAAAATTCTTTGAGATACCACGTCGGCACAGGGTTCCGCATATTATCGAACCATGTCAACACATCCTGTGCCTGCTTCATCATGGTGTCGAGGTCAGAGGGACCAAACGGAACCGCCCAATATATTGACGATAGTGTATTGCTAGCAATATAAAACGCGAGCAGCTTAAAAAACTCCAAAGGTGGCTCGAATCCGTCTGCGGACGGGGAGAATCCGTCTGCGGACGGGGAGCCGCCGAAATACCCTCGTAACTGCCCGGTGGCGAAATGAGGGCTTACGGCTGCGCTCCAAACGATACGGTTAAATTCTTCCCACGGATCGCCGAAATCGTAACGGTCAAAGTCGATGATTTTCAGAGCTTCAGTAAGAGGCTTTTCGCCATTTTCGAGCATCATATTCCCCACATGATAATCGCCATGCTGGAAGCACTGCGGACGGTTTTTTAGCAAGTGGCGGTTCTGCTCTATGTAGGATAAGACATACTCATCGCCATCAAACCGAAGACCGCATTCATGATACTTTTGGATTTTCATGTCGGTTTTACGGTTGAATCGGGATTCCCATTCCTCCGCACCGACTCCGTCGGCGCTGTGTCGCGGTGCGGGAATAGAGTGCATCTTACGAATGATTTCGCCGGATTTCAACCCCAATACATACTGTTCGGTTTCAGATAACGAGGGTAGCACTGCTTCCAGGTCTTGTCCGTCTATCCAGCTTTGGATTGAATATACACCGCCAACTCCGTCGGCGTTATCTTCGCATGTGCCAAACTCAACAGGAACGCACATAGGAACTCCCAACGCGGCTACTTGCTCAAGCATGGCGAACAATGATTTTCGGACTTCATATCGTGAAATCGGTGTAACGCGGAGCAAATACTTCATCCCGTCTGTTGCCGTGACGCAGTATTTCTTGTCCTCCGACCAGCCTTTTGTAATCGGCTCTATTTCTATAAAACTACCGTATATTTTTCGGCCTTTCATAAATATATTTTTTCTTTTGTAATCGAGCCGGATGAGCATCTTTTTATTTGGCAATTCATGCTCTGCTCTGCCTGTTTGGATAAACCCTGCGCCGCGCATGGCGGCATCAATGGTCAATTCGTCGCAATCCATTCCATGCCTCTGGATATCCTCAAATGCAGCTTCATAGCCGGACTGCGACAGAGATTGCCCATCTGGATTAAATTGGATAGTAATGCTAACAATAGGTTTTTCGAGATTACTAACAATGTCCATGAAATTATTCAGATGGATATGTTTGATAATCAAATTTGCTGCGATCAAATCGCATGCTGTAAGAATATTTACAACACGGCTTTTTTCGGTCATCAGGTCTAGCTGGTGCAATTCCAGTTCTTGCATGTGGCTATATCTTTTTCGGCATATTTCAAGATATTCTTCGTTAATGTCAATGCCAATTATCGCTTTATACTGTCCGGCAATAACATTCGCAAGGCCGTTTCCGCCTGTAATGCCAAGAACCGCGACTGTAGGCTTTGCCATGTCCGCGACGAGAGCGAGCTGTTCTCGTAGAATGAGGGAAAGCATTTGGAGTTGATGCACATTTTCATGCCCCATATGTTTTTCATAAATATCATGCGGAAGTGTCCGCCACGGATTAGTGTTCATCATAAAATTATCCCTTTGATATTATATAATAGAGCCGCCCCCTGTGATTCATCCCGTATAACACGCGGAACTACGCAGGCGCGTCAGCATGAAGCTGACGCTGGCCTGCACACCAACACAAGCGTCAACAAGCTGACGCGCGCGGCGTTTATAATTAAGTAACTCGTTTTTTATTAGTTTTACGAGTTCTTTAGTTATAATTCTCGTACAACGCCTGCTCCAGCGTTACGATGGCAATTTCCAGGAAATCTGTGCT
Source organism: Oscillospiraceae bacterium (assembly GCA_009777515.1). Classification (GTDB taxonomy): domain Bacteria; phylum Bacillota; class Clostridia; order WRLR01; family WRLR01; genus WRLR01. The sequence goes on from WRLR01000007.1 coordinate 60,051, forward strand.
GATATTGCGGTTGAGCAACATTCCATAAATCATGTTGAATGTAATATAGCAAGCTTTTGATTCGTCGATGCCAATATTAAACAGCGGCCTGTATCTTTCGTATTCAGTCAGAATGATTGTACTGATCTTAAAAACCAACGACTCAATCGAATCGGCCTTGCAATCCTTGAATGTAAAAAAGATTACGGGGCGCGAATTGATTTGGCTGGCATGCTCCGTATCCATTATTTTCAACCCGTCGAATATAGCCCTGCTGTCTTTTGTTATGTCAAAAAACTCGCGCAGCATCGTCATATTGAGGGTTTTGCCGAACCGCCTCGGCCTTGTGACCAACGCTACCTCATCTTCGGCTTCAATAAAATCACGGATTAACAGGGTCTTGTCAACATAATATCTATCTGTCTCCCGTACCTTTCTAAAGCTGTCAATCCCTATCGGCAGAGTTTTCCTCATCGTCAATCACTTCCATATATATAACAAATATTTTTCCAAACAATATTTATAGTTCCTTTTCTTAGCTAATATTATACTACATCAACCTTCTGTGGGTAAGCTACCGTTTGAATGAAACCAATCATGTTTTGATTGTTTTTATCGAAATTATATACCAGCATATCTGGTGATTCCGGTGTCCAATTTCTACCTTTTCCTTGACATTTTAGTTCCGATCCACTATATTCATCTCAGTGAAAGAATTCTTAACACGAAAGGAGTTGTGTTAATGACGGTTAGTATGATGGTGGTCGAAACCTAAAACTGAATATCCGGCATACGCTGAGATAACGGGAACTTCGCCCGTGTCGTTTGCTGTGCCGTCTAAAGTAACCTTTCGTGAATAGCTGCTGAGCGTCAACTGTGTTGACGTGACGGGATACGATTTTGGTCGTATCCCTTTTTGATTTCAACGCCGTGGACAGCAGCTTCGATTGAGGCTGCTTGTTCCACGGCATTTTTGCGTCTAAAAATAACTACGATAAATCCGATTATCTTCAAGACAAACGGACATGGCATAAAGACCTCGCCAAATGGAGTAAACAGCAAATAAAAAGCGGAGGAATCAGGAAATGAAAAATAATCCATACAGCGATTTGATGCAGTTAGTAACAGAAAACTATAATATAACAATAACAAGCATTTCGTTATTAGTTGAACACTATCCCGATTCAAAAGTGTTTGTACTTGAGTCCTTAACAGAAAATTATGTGTTAAAAGAAATGGATTCATGCAGTTATGAAGACGAAGGCGAATTAGCCGATTATCTTATCAGCAAGGGCATTAAAATACCCAAGCTCTATCGGGCTTGCACGGGCGAGCATATTGTAAATCACAATGAACGATTCTATGTTTTATATGAATTTGTTGATGGAACGATGTATGATTTACATACCGCTCCTGATTGGTTTGTAATGAAATCAGCACAAACGCTTGGGCAAATACAAAGCGCATTGAAAGGGTATAAACAATTACCAGTTGGATTTGCGCCAGAATTTTTCAATAAAGAAAAATATACCAATGGTAAAAAATCTGTTATGGAAAAAATTAAACGTGCGAAAGAAAAAAACGATATTGCATTAGTGGTTGCATTAAAAGAACGATTAAAGCATATAGAAAGAGTCTCATGCTTTGAGTTCGATTGCGATAAACTCACATATGTAAATTCTCACGGAGATTTCTACATCAATCAAATAATCGTGCGAAATGACGAGTTTGTGACTATTGACTGGTCATGCGGCGCGAGTTGTATTCTTGCTTGTTTTGAAGTGCTGATGTCTTACACATATGCCGCTCCCGAATGTAAATACGGAGAAGTTGATGTAAATAATTTCAAACCCTACTTATTAGAGTACATGAAATATACTCCGCTAAATCATTACGACTTAAAAATGATGCCGTATTTTATGTATCATTATTGCATTTTTTGCAGCTTTACTCCGCCATACGACGATTTATCGGATGATTATCTGAAAATCGCTCATCATACAGATAACTTAGCAAATTGGCTACATGAAAATGTTGAAATGTTATCAGAAGAACTCACCAAATTAGGAATTGAGGTGAAAATGAACCTCATCTTGCGCCTTGAAACCCACGCCGACCACTATGCTGTCGAAAACTTGACGCGCGAGGCGTTTACGGATTGGAAAAAACATCGCGAAGGCGGCGGCATCTGTGACGAGCATCTTCTTGTTCACAAGCTAAGGAAAGACCCGGTTTACGTCCCGGAATTAAACTTTGTAGCTGAATTGGACGGACAGATTGTTGGGCATATAATTTACTCAAAGGCGAAAATTGTGGGTTCGGACGGTGTTGCACATGAGGTTCTGACGTTTGGCCCGATTTCAGTTCTACCCAAATGTCAAAAACGTGGCATTGGGGGCGCACTGATCGAACATACCACAGCCGAAGCCAAACGGCTTGGGTTCAAAGCCATTGTAATACACGGACACCCGGAATATTATCCGCGTTTCGGATTCAAACGGGCGCGTGAATTTGGTCTTACCCCGGAGCATGACCCCTGCATGGCTATGGAGTTGATTCCCGATGCGCTGTACATCCCGGGTGGACATTTTACCGAAGCGCCGGTGTTTTTTAACTTGCCGCAAGCTGAAGTCGAGGAGTTTGACAAACAGTTTATAAACTTGAATGGAAAGGGCTGCACTGAATGATCAATTGACTGTAAACTCTTTCACAGCATCATCACCACAAACGGGAGGGTAACTTTACTTTAACTCTTTTGCAAATTTGGAGGATTTATGGGACTCGGTTGGATTAACCCGGAGGATTATTCCTTCAACAGTTTCCTGCTCATGGAGCGGTTTCAGATTCGTTTGATGCAGTATGTCGGCAATGGCGGCGGCAATGTATATCGCTACCGCAAGCAGATATGGAAAGGTTGATACTTTGAAACGGAATTACATTAACCTCACACACTAACGGGGGATAACGCCGTAAGCCGGCGAAATGCGATGGCGCCTACCGCCGGATGATATGGACGCCATAATAAACATAATGAAATCGGAGGAGTATATGTAAATGCGAATTGTTGACTTCACTAACGCTCATATTGAGCAAGCGGCAAATATAGAAAAACAAAATTATGAAACGGAGCGAAGGTTTGTCCCCGCGTTGCCGCCGGTTGACCAATGGCCTGACTTAAAGCCGTTTGCAAAGAACAATCTTGGAGTTGCCGCGTTTGACGGCGATGGTATGGTTGGCTTCCTATGCGGTCACGGTGTCTGGGAAAACGCATGGGGCATACCGGGGCTTCGCAATGTGTTCTCGCCTATGCATGCCAATGGCACGATACCCGATAACCGCGC
>WRLR01000008.1 GCA_009777515.1 Oscillospiraceae bacterium
GAGCGGCTAGCATTTTTTGCACGGACGACCGAGGGAACGCCTCCTACGGAGGCGGTCGTCCCTACGAAAATCGTCATCGATAGACACCCCTCTGACCAGTAACACGAGCGCTTACGTAATGGGCTTCATCGTCGGGAACAGCAGCACGTCGCGTATGGAATAGCAATCGGCGACGAGCATGACGAGGCGGTCGACGCCGACCCCAAGCCCGCCGGTCGGCGGCATCCCGTACTCGAGCGCCCGCACATAGTCGTCGTCCAGCATGTTCGCCTCGTCGTCCCCGGCCTCGCGCAGGCGCGCCTGCTCCTGCAGCCGCGCGCGCTGGTCGTCCGGATCGTTGAGCTCGGTAAAGGCGTTCGCGAACTCGCATCCAGTGATGAACAGTTCAAAGCGTTCGGTGAGTTCGGGCCTGCCGGGCTTGCGTTTCGCGAAAGGCGAAATTTCGACCGGGTAGTCATATATAATCGTTGGCTGGATCAGCGTCGGTTCGACGCATTCCTCGAACACGAGGTTGAGCAGCTCCCCAATGGAGTGGGAGTCGTCTACTTGCACGGCGATCCCATGGGCGGCAAAATACGCCTTGACCGCGCCCAAAATTTTGGGCGCGGCGGGCCGACGATCGGCGGGCGGGGCGAAATCTATGCCTGTGCACTCCAGCACCGCTTCCTCCATCGTCAGTTTCCTCCACGGCCTGCCCAGGTTGATCTCCGTCCCCTGCCAATTGACGGTATGCCCGCCTGTAACCTCCAGCACGACGGTGGAAATCAGCTCTTCCGTCAAATCCATCATCCCGCGATAATCGGTATATGCGCGGTAAAGCTCTAAAATCGTGAACTCCGGGTTGTGCTTGACGTCCATGCCCTCGTTTCGGAAGCAGCGGCCTATCTCATATACCCGCTCCAAGCCGCCGACGATGAGGCGCTTTAAAAACAACTCCGGCGCAACGCGCAAGAACAGATCGATATCCAGCGTATTGTGGTGCGTGACAAACGGGCGCGCGGTAGCGCCGCCTTGAAGCGTATATAGCAGGGGCGTCTCGACTTCGAGAAAGCCCCTGTCGTCCAAAAAGCGCCGGATGGCCCGGATCACACGGCAGCGCATATCAAACGCCGCCCGTACGTTATCGTTCACTATCAGGTCCACATAGCGCTGGCGGTAGCGCAGGTCCGGGTCGCGCAGGCCGTGGTATTTTTCCGGCAGCGGCAGAAGCGATTTGGCCAGGAGCTTTATCTTTGAGACATGAATGGAGATTTCGCCTTTTTTCGTGCGGAACACCTCGCCGGCGACCCCGACGATGTCGCCGACGTCATATTTTTTATATTCGTCGTAATTTTGCTCGCCGACGGAGTCCTGCCGCACATATATCTGTATCCTGCCGCTCCGGTCCTGAACGTCGCCGAATCCAGCTTTGCCCATCCCGCGCTTCGACATCAGACGCCCTGCTATGCGCACGGGCTCGTTCTCCATGCTGTCAAAGTTGGCGATGATGTGCGCCGAGCCGTGTGTCACGTCGTATGCGACTTCGCGGAACGGATCGTTGCCGGACTCGCGCAGCTCCCGCAGCTTCTCGCGCCGCACGGCCGCGACCTCGCCAATCTGCGCAGGCGTCTCGTTGTTTGCCTCATGTCCGCCGCTCGCAGCCGAAACAGCCGCCGACGTAGCTTCTCCCGCCGCAGATCCGCCGCTCGCAGCCACCACCGTTCCGCTCGCCGCTGGTCCGCCGCCTGCCGTCGACGCAGCCCCGTCCGCTATTTTATCGTTCATCGCCATCATTGCACCTGCTTCCTCAACCAATTCCAACTACCTATAAACCTATATCATTTCGATATAGACAATATCTTGAAATTCAATACGCCGTTTGGCGTTTGCACGTCCACAGTCTCGCCCTCTTTGTGGCCGATGAGGGCGCTGCCGACAGGGGACTCGTTCGATATCCTGTTCTCCGCAGGATTGGCCTCCGTCGAGCCGACTATGCGATATTCCGTCTCCTGGTTGAACTCGACATCCAGAAGTTTGACCCAGCTCCCAATGCTGACTTCCTCCGTGGAGACTTCATCCTCGGTGATTATATGCGCGTTTTTAAGTTTGTTTTCAAATTCAATGATCCTGGCTTCGACCTGCGCGTGCTCCAGGCGGGCCTCGTCGTATTCGGAATTTTCGGATAGGTCGCCGTGTGATTTCGCCTGCTTCATCCGTTCCGCGACTTCCCTGCGCCTCTCGCCGCGCAGGTACTCTAGTTCCATTTCGAGCTTTTTAAGCCCCTCGTAGGTGAGCAGTACTTCCCGTTCAGCGCTGCCTCCGATGTTCTGGTTTTCCACTGTCATTTTACATTGCTCCTTTTATACAATCTGTCGCAGCCCCCGCCCCGTAATGCATACATCGGGGCCGCATGGGACTTGCGGATATTATCTTTTCGGCAGTATAGGCAAAAATAATGAGCGTTTTGACGAACGCATTGCGCATTATTTCTGACGCATTGTAACACCTATCTTACGCACTGTAACGCCTGTCTGACGTACAGCGCCGCCCGCCGCCGCTCCAATCAACCGGCGAATATGCCGCTGTTGTAGTTCGGCGCTTCCTTCGTGATGGATATGTCGTGGGGGTGGCTCTCCTTCAATGAAGCCGCAGTAATCCTGATGAACTGCGAGTCTGTCTTTAACTTATCTATAGTGCGCGTCCCGCAGTAGCCCATGCCGTGCTTGAGCCCCTCTACGAGCTGGAACACGGTGTCGGCGAGCAGCCCCCTGTATGGCACGCGCCCCTCGACCCCTTCCGGCACCAGCTTGGCCGAGGCCGTGTCCTCCTGGAAATAGCGGTCGCTGCTGTTGTGCGCGGCGGACATGGCGCCCAGCGAGCCCATCCCCCGGTACACCTTGAACTGCCTGCCCTGATATATCTCTGACTCTCCGGGGCTCTCTTCGGTTCCCGCCAGCAGGTTCCCAATCATGATGACGTCTGCGCCAGCGGCTATCGCCTTGACGATATCGCCGGAAAACTTGATGCCGCCGTCTGCAATGAGGGGTATGCCGTATTTTTGCAAAACCTCTTGGCAATCGTGAATCGCCGTCACCTGCGGCACGCCTATCCCGGCGACGACACGCGTGGTGCAGATCGAGCCCGGCCCGATCCCGACTTTCACTGCGTCCGCGCCGGCCTCGGCCAAATCCCTCGCACCCTGGCCGCTGGCGACATTCCCGGCGACAATGTTCAGGTCCGGATACTTTTTGCGCAGCTTTTTGACAGCCTCGATGATGTTTTTCGTATGGCCATGCGCTGAGTCGACGACGACGACGTCCACGTCCGCGTTCACCAGCTCCTTGACGCGCTCCTCGCAGTCCGCCGAAACGCCGACCGCCGCCCCGACGAGCAGCCTGCCCCGGCTGTCCTTCGCGGAATTGGGGTACTGTAGATTTTTCTCGATGTCCTTAATCGTGATCAGGCCCTTTAAATTGCCCTTTTTATCGACAATGGGCAGCTTTTCGATCTTGTGCTGCCGTAGTATTTCCTGGGCCTCGATAAGGTTCGTGCCTTCAGGCGCGGTAATCAGGTTTTTGCTGGTCATCGCGTCCCCAATGAGCTTGTCGTGGTTTTGCTCGAAACGCAGGTCCCGGTTGGTGATGATGCCGACCAGTTTGCCGTCGACCGTTACCGGCACGCCGGATATGCGGTAGTTGCGCATCAACTCGAGCGCCTCGTAGACTTTGTTTTTGGGGGATAAAAAAAACGGATCCACTATAACTCCGTTTTCAGACCTTTTGACCCTATCCACTTCCTGCGCCTGTTTTTCCACAGACATGTTCTTGTGTATGACGCCGAGCCCGCCCTCGCGGGCAATCGCAATCGCAAGCCGCGACTCTGTGACGGTGTCCATCGCCGCGCTTACCAGGGGAATGTTCAGGCTGAGCCTCTTTGTCAGGAGGGTTGTAACATCCGCATCTGACGGTAAAAAGTCGGAATAGCGTGGTACCAGCAGCACATCGTCAAAAGTCAGGCCTTCTTTGGCAAACCTGTCCATGGCAACCACCTCCAAATAAATTTTATCTATTATACAGCAAGGGCATTAGCGCGTCAAATTCAATTTTGACGAAATTTTGTGTGAAAATTTGCGCATATTTTTTCATATGATATTGTGGGTAAGCCATGCCGACAAGCTATGTGGCAAACCATGCAAGTAAGCAATGTGGGCAGATTCCACCGGCGAGCTTTGCGGGCAGACTTCGCGCCCCATTATACAAAGGCGCGGCGCAGGAAGGCGGTCACGCGCTCGATGTACTCGTCTTTGGCTTCGGCGTAACATTCGCCGTGCCCCGCGCCCGGCACGTTCCATATGCTGATTTTGCCGACGGCGCGGCTCATATAGCCGTCGTACAGGCCCATTATTTCAGGCAGCGACACTATCTCGTCGTTGTTGCCATATATCAACTGCACGTTGCGCGGCATGAAGCTGTCCAGGTTGACAGCGGCGTCCGCGTCGCGCACGTCCCCGTTCAAATATAGCCCCACGAACAGCGGCGCCGCGTAGTTGAACGGGAAATCGGGCAGGTCGGGGTTTATTTCATGTATGAGCCTTAATATGAAGCTGCGCATGTCGACGATGGGCGAGTCCAGTATCAGCGCGCCCACGTCTTCCATCGGCGACTCGGCGCCCGCTATCGCGGCGGCGTTCGCGCCTGTGGATATACCCAGCAGCGCGATGTTCGCGTACCCTGCTTCCCGCATAAAGTCCACCGCGCCCAGCACGTCGTCTTTTTCGTGCAAGCCGAACGCGGATGTGCCTGACTCCGCGCCGCCGCTGTTGCGCAAATCGAACACGAGAACGTTAAAGTCAACCCCGATGACGGCCTCTATCAATTCGAGCGTATCCTCGCCAAACGGGAAGCGGTTGCCGCCGAACCCGTGCACAATTATCAGCGCGCTGTCCGTCCTCTTTGCGTTAAAATGCCACCCGTTGAGCGCGACCTCCCCGTCCCGGCTCCTGAAAGATGCCGATGTGTATGGGTACGCAATATTTTTGTCAATTGGCTTCACAGGCGATTGGGCGGGCCGGATCACCTGCCCCGCATAAGATATTGACATAGCGCCTGTTATAGCAATGTATATGAGGAAAAAAAGGAAAATAATGAGAACGGCATATCTTTTCCATTTCAGTGTCACTTCGCGAAATGTCACCCTTTTTGCGAATGACTCCGATACGCCGCCATTGCTATATCGGCTGTCCTGCCTACCTCTGCCACTGTCCCGGCTCCGGTTCTGGCTCCGGCTCTGATTCCGGCCCTGGCTCCGGTTCTGGCTCTGGCTCCGGCTCCGGTCCTGGCCCCTGCCTCTGCTCATGCTCATTTGCCTATCATACCACATCGGGGCAATCGACGCAGTCGGCATGCGTTATTTTTTTGCGTCGAAAATGGAAGTCCCGGCCCCGTCCCCAAAGGGATCGTGCCCGGGGTCAAAAGCGGTGTTTTCGTTTATTACACCGCCTGCAGCGTTTGCGCTTATTGCGCCGCCCGCAGCGTTTGCGTTTATGGCGCCGCCTACTCTCCTAGCGCCGCTTGCTCCCCTGGCGCCGCTTGATCCCCTGGTGCTACTTGTGCCGTCATTAGTATACAGGTCGCTGATTTGTTTTTGCCGTCTCAACTGCGTCAGCTCCGCCGTGATGTCGTCGCGCAGCTTCGTCACGCCATGGTTGATCTTTACATCAAAATCATATATCCTCCCGGCCATAGACATGACATCCGCAGTGTTCGAGCGGAGCTCTGAAAGCTGCCGCGACTGCGACATGCGCAGCTCGTCAATCGTGGACAGGCCGAGATTTGCTTTAAGTTTGTCGAACTCAATCAGGAACAGCCCGTCCAGATGATCTATTTCGCGGATCAGCTCCTGTTTCGCTTCTATCATATTGTTCAGGCGCTCGACGTCGTCCTCGTTGATATAGCCATATGCCTGCTCCGATATATGGTACATATCGCCCATCGTGGACAGCTTGCGCTTTAATATGTCGTTCATTTGGCGCAATGATTCGTCGGCTTGCGCGTCAATGTATATGTTCGCGGCCATAAATTTCATGCCTCTATTCCGACGCTATGGAGATGATTTCCTGGGGCGGGGCTTTTGCTTTGGAAACTTTTGCGTACTGGGCGGCGGCTGCCGGGTTGAAGCGTTTGAGCGGGGCGCCCGGTATGGGCAATATCTCCGGCGCTGGCGTTGCCGGCGTCGCAGCCGCAGATGTTGCCGTCGCTGAAGTTGCAACCGCAGACGTTGCAGCCGCAGACATTGCCGCCGCGCCCCCAGCGTGCGCCGCCGAAGACGCAGGCACAGCAGGCAATATCCCGATGCCAACAAGCGGCCCCGTCCTCTTGTAAATCGCTTTGTTCCGCGACACTGCGCCCACGGGCGGCGCGGCTGGTGTAGCTGTAGCCGTTGACGCTGGTGCAGCCACAGCCGTTGACGCTGACGCAACTGAAGCCGTTGACGCCGCAACTGCGGCTTCCGCGCCCTCCGCCGCCGCGTCGCCCGCAGCGGCCTGTAGGTCGTCGCCCGCGCCCGCCAAAAACGCCGTGCCCTGATCGCCCAGTTCCGCAGCAGCCTTCTCCGCCGCTGCCGCTTCCCTCTCCGCAGCGGCTATCTCCGCCGCTTCCGCCTTTTGCTCTTTATTCAGTTTAACCGCTTCTACCCACGTGTCGCGCATCTCCGTCACGAACTCGAGCACCTCGTCGAGGATGTCGCAGTCCTTCTTCGCGTTCGCCTCTATCAGCCTGTTGTACAGATAGTCGTAGATGAGCATCAGGTTGTTGGAAACGGAGATGTCCATGTTTAATGTATACTGGAACTCGAACACGATGTCCTGGCACCGGATCAGTGTGTTGTGCGCTGCTTCGAGCGACTTCGCTCGTATCTCCTCCTGCGCCCGCGTGATAAACTTCAAAAGCCCGTTGTACATCATCAGCGTGAGGTCCTCTGGGCGCGCGGAGGCTATGTTATTTTCCCTGTATAGCATCGTATTTTTATCCGGCTCTGACATCTTTGCCCCCATCATTTTTGTCATCGGCAATCGTCACTGCTATCACTGTCGTCACTGCTGCCACTGTTGTCGCTGTTGTAACTGTTGTCGCTATTGTAACTTCGTCACTGTTATCTTTGTTGCCACTATCGTCACTGCTGCCCCATCTGCTGCTGCATCCATTGCATCTGGACGCCCGCGTTCGAAACAATCGTCTCCAGCCGCGACAGTGTCCTGATTTTCTGTCTCTCAATCCTGTCGTAGCGATCCCACAAGGCGTTTATCTGCCTGTTGTAGTTGAGTATCTGCCGTGAAAACGCGTTGTCCATGTCGGAACTGTCATTTTCGATACCGGCCCGCTCGATCAGCGTGCCTTTCGCGTTGTTTGCCCCGCGCATGGTGCGCGCATAATCGTTGATAATATTAAGCAGTTTCGTCGTCAGGCCGCCGGTGTGGTCGTCATACAAGCGCTGCATGCGCGCGTGCCATTCCGGCGGTTTGTCCGCGTCCTCGGGGCCCGGTACGAACATCTCCGGCGTTTTTGTGAATAAAACCACGATTTGATCGAGGTTCGTCTCAATCGCATGCCGCAGTATCAGCTCGTCGATATAGAGCGCGCCGTTGTCGGCGGGATTGAACAAACCCAGCCCGTTGCTCATGTCAATCGTGTCCAGCCCCATTTTCTTTAAACTGAAAGGTATTGATTTATTATCGCCATAACTTTCGTACACGGGGTTATATAGCATGAGCCGGAGTTTCGACGACAGGCCGATAAAGTTCGGGTCGCCCCGCAGCAGCCCCGTTTTAACACGGGTTTCCCATTTTTCGATCTCCGTCTCGGTCATCTGTTCCTTTTGCTCATCGGTCAGCGGCAAGAAAATTTCCTTGTCGCGCTTCTCGCTGAGCGCCGCCCCTATCGTCCGCACAAGGTCGTTGTAAGCCTCGACAAAGTCCCGCACCAACTCGACAATCTTGTCCGTGTCCGTCCTGATCCTGTATTCAATAGGGCCGTGACCGGACGGCGGCAGCTTGCGTAGCTCGTACAGTACGCCGTCATATTCGAATATGGGGCGGTCAACCTGCAACTGGACACCATCAATCTCCACCAGCCCGAACTCACCTGGCACATAGCCCGCAAAGCTCGCAGCCAGGGTGGTTTTTTCCAGCGCGCCCGCCAGGCCGAAGTCAGCCTCGAGCGGAACCGGCGGCGGGGGCGTCGGGTTGCCAATATCAGGGGTAAATTCAATGGACCACGCGGCGTTTGGCGCGGTCTTGTCAATGACGAACACCAGATGCCAGTCCGCAGGGTTGATGTTCGACTGCATCACATCGATGGAAAATCCCGCAGTCGGGAATGCAGAAGCCAACTGAGCGTTCACGTCCGCAATCACGTCGTTGGGCGTTAAGTATGTGCCATTCAGCTCAATGTCCCGCTCTACCCCGTTGACCGTGACATTGAAAACATAAGGGGTACCCAAACCAGATAAAGTAGATAAGGTAGTATGCAATGCAGAGTCTATGACCCCGCCGATTATCTTGGTCTCCGTCTGCGACAATATAGCCCCCGACGCCGTATTGAGTGCCGCCAGCCCCAGCGCCGCCGCAGCGCTGTTGGCCACCTCCGGGCTGGTGGGGGGCGCGAATGATATGTCATGGGCTGTGTATGCAGAAAACGTGTTGACTGTGATCATAATCTGCCCGGGCGGCGAATTGTCAACTACGGACAGCCCCGCATTGGGGTATGCCGTGCTTAAGCGGACGCCAAAGTCGGCAATGAAGTCGCTGTCGCTGGCGTAATCTTTTCGGCCAAGCACTATCTGCCTCACAACGCCGTTGATGCTGAAGTTGTACACAAATGGATCGGGCGACGCGTTAACATCCAAATAGAAGTTTGACGGGTACGTCCCCCCGGCGTAGCCGACAGTAGGGAAGCTCTGCAGGGCGGTGTCCAGCACATCCAGCCCCAGCGTGGGCAGCATGAGGAACGCCGGGTCTCCCGGATCCGCGCCAATACTCACGGAGTAAGCCGGCGCCGACGCGGTTTTGTCCACGTCCAAGACCAAGTGCCAATTGCCGGAGATCAACTGCGCGCCCAGCGTCAACCCCGCGTTCGGGAAATGCGCGTTTATCTGAGTATTAATCTCTGCCAGCAAGTCTGCATCATCCATAAATGTACGGTCCAGCACTATCTGCTTCGCGACGCCGTTGACGGTTATATCAAACGTAAACGGCGTACCGGAGCCGTCCAGCGACGCAAATATTCCGGGGATGCCGGCCACGCTCCCGCCCGTGAACCGATATGTCGTCTGCATTCCTGCCAACACGCCCTGGAGGACGTCCAGCCCCAATACGGTCATGTCTGTGAGGGGGTCGAACTTCGCTGGGTTTGTTGCATGCGCCGCGTTTTCCTCAATCTTAAACGACCACGCCGCGTTTGGCGCCGTTTTATCTACAACAAGTTCGATATGGCCAGATGCGTCAAGGCGCAAGCTTGTACCGGAGTTGGGGAACGCCGCTCTGATGCGGTTGCTCAAATCGCCAACCAAATCGTCTATGTCGGCATAGTCGGAGCGCGACAGCTCGACCATCTTCAAAACGCCGTTCACGGTGACGTCGAATACAAACGGATCGAGCGGGTTTGCGGCATTGTGCGCATTGACGGCAGTGTGAAACGTAGTGGCGTTCACCGCGCCGCCCATGATACTGGTCGGCGCCTGCTGTGTGTATGTGAGCCCGAGGGCGCCAAAAAAGTTCGTTTCTTCCTCCTGTATGCGGATGGTTTCACCCGGGCCGCATGTGCTTGCCGTGAGCGTAAATTGATCTTTACTATTGTCATATGAAATAGTAACCCCGCAAATGGAATTATTGATCGCATCCATCACATCTTTCATTGAATCGCCGCTGGTAAACTGGAAATCGACGCCATTGATCGAAAATTCAACGACGTTGCGAGGGACAAGTGCGCCCAGGTTGTTGTGCACCATGACAGACTTGAATTGCATCGATTCTTTCAAGCGGTAATCCAACGCGTTCAAAGTGTCGCTCATGACGATGCGGTTACTGAGATTGGAATTGCCGCCAAAGCCCAACTGCGTCCGGGCGCCGCCGTCTAAAATCGTAATTTGGTTGACCACGCTCCCCGAATGAACTGAAAGCGTAAGCCGTCCTCCGACTGTGTCGGTTATTCCTATATCAATCATATTGGCGCCAAACGCCGAGTCGATAGCGCTCTGCAGCGCCGCGACACGCGCCGTGTCGTTCGGCATCGCCAAAATAGCTGATGTAATGGGAATAGCACGTACAATGCCGTCCATGTTTATGTACAAGGAGTTGTTAACCGCTTCGTACCAGATTGGGACGCTGGCCGCCTCGATGTCGCCGACAAGCCCATCCCGCCCAATTATCTTGGACGCCGTGGGCTCCTTTATATATTCGATTGTACCATCTTTCGGCTTGGTAGTGGACGTGGACGTTATCCGCACATATTCGTCGTCTTTGTTTTCGACGATAAACTGCCTCCATGTACCGGGCGATGCGATGTTCGTGGCGGGGTTTCTGTAGTCGAAAAATTTGGCGCGGAAGTCGTTGAGCTTGCCTATCAGCTCGCGGTAGCGATCCTGTTTCCATATGACCATTTGCTGCTTTTGGGTGACTGTCGAGATCGGTATCTTGTACGGCCTCATCATGGATTTTAGCATGGACGCCGTGTCAAGGCCGGAAAGGCCCAGCATCGCGTTGGTGTTCGCGCCCATCTCGTCTGTTGTCTTGCGGATGATCATAATGAAACCTCTCTTTCGGTTCTTTCGGTGCGGATCGCTGGACGCATCCGTATTTTAAAGCGCAAAAAACATAACCAATGCAAAATTATGCACTGTTATATAAAAATCATGTTATTTCGAAATTGCTAGCCTTTTTCGTCGAACAGGATACCGGCGATCTCGCATAGGCTGACGACAAGGTCCACGATCTTTTGGGGCGGTATTTCCCTAATCACCTCGTTTGTCCTCGTGTCGACGACCTTAACCATTATGTCCCTTGTTTTTTCGTGGACCGACCTTTCAAATTTCCTGTCGTTCCCGAAAAACATGCGGTTCGCGCGTTCGATCGCCTCGCGCACGATCTGTTCCGAAATTTCGTCTTCCTGTTTTAGGGGTTGCTTTTCCGCCTGGACGTCTTTTGCGATGCGGAGCTTGATAATCGCGCCCCCCGCCGCGCCGGCCTGGTCTTTGCCCGAAGAAGCTTTCGTTTTCGCGCCCGAGGGCTGCCCGGACTGCGGCGGCCCAGGCTGCGCATGTCCTGCTTGCAAAGGTTCTGGGTTTGTCGCCGGGACGGTCACTGTCTTTACCGCGGCATCCATGCCATCGATCTTCATAGCGCCTCCTTGCAGCGGCGCTGCACGCGCCGCCATAGTTTCTATTGTGCCTTGTTTTGGTTCATTCCCGGCGCAGTCCGTCCGGCCTGTTACGGGAATTGTATATATTTACCCTAATACAAGACACGTTTACAAAAATTTATTATCCATATTCCAACTGTGTGTCCGCATTGGCGTGCTTGTAATGACGCGCATGGAAAAGCGCTACTATTACATCACCGCGCTTTTGCGGAAGCATGCGGAGAGGCTGCCCTCATATGCACTAAAGGATTCTCTGAGCAGCTTCCCGAGTGCGGGGAAGTCTCCCGCGCGCTCCTCCAGGTACGCGTCCACCATCGCGTCTAGCCGCTCGCACAGCTCGTCGTATTCCATGGGGAGCCTGCCGACCACCTCAGGGTCGGCGCCTATCGGCTCCGAAACAGCCGACGCCGCGTTCTCCAGGCTGATCAGGCCCTCGCCGATGTCTTTTAGCATGACAGCGCATGCGTCCATATCGATTTGTGCATATTCCAATTTATCGAGCATATAGCCAATGGCCTCGCCAATAGTCTCCGAAAGCTCAAGGACGCGCCTGGCGACGTCCGCCCTCTCGTTTGAACGGTCTTCAGACATAATGAACCCATCCTCCGATATATATTTCCATATGTGATATCGGAAAATATAGGGATTTTCTTTATTAAAGGGAAGTTGAAAGAGAAGTTGCACGCTTGGCAAGGGCGATTGACAATCGCCCCAACGGGTTTATATACGATTTTTCAAGAACGAACAAGGGGGCGGTTCCTATGTGCTATGATTGTCAACACAAAAGAACCGCCCTCTGTCTATCACTTTATTTTTAGCTAAGTTTACCTGTTCGGCTCGACCAGCTCCAGTATCGCCATTTCGGCGGCGTCGCCCTGCCTCGGGCCGAGTTTGTATATCCGCGTGTAGCCGCCCTGCACGGACTTATACTGCGGGGCTATCTCGTCAAACAGCTTGTTCACGAGGTTCAGCGGCTTGCCGTCCTCGTCCTTTGCGCGGTATATCCAAGGTATGATCTGCCTGCGGGCGTGCAGGCGCGACGGGTCGTCCACGCTCTTCATCACTGTGCCCTGCTCGCGATCTACCACAAAGTACACCCTGCCGTTTTTTGACTCCCGGCGAACCGTGACAGCCTTGCCCTTGCTGTCGACCCTCTTGGTCGTGACTTTTATTTGTTTTGAGCTGAAATTGTCCGTTTCGCGTATTGCCAGGGCGATGAGCTTCTCTACAATTTTGCGCACTTCCTTCGCGCGCGGCTCGGTCGTCTTCACCCTGCCGTCCCTGAGAAACGCTGTGACCAGCCCCCTCAGCATCGCTATCCGCTGCGCGTTTGGGCGATTCAACTGTCTGTTCGCAGGCATCGTGCCTCCTCCTCCTATATATCAAACAATATATTAATCATATGTTGAATTTTCGGCGCGATAAACGTCAACTGTGTTGCCGGGACATCGCGCCCTACAACAACTATTGCACTACTGTTATTCGGTTATTCCTCTGTTGGCGTGAGCTGGAGGCCCAGCAACTGGAGCTTTTGCAGCACTTCCTCCAGCGACTTCCTGCCCAGGTTCCTGACCTTCATCATATCCTCTTCCGTTTTGTTCGTCAGGTCCTCGACCGTGTTGATGCCGGCGCGCTTCAAGCAGTTGTACGAGCGCACGGACAGGTCGAGCTCCTCTATTGTCATCTCCAGAACTTTTTCTTTCTTCGTCTCTTCCTTTTCGACCATTATCTCCGTGTGCTTCGCCTGATCGGACAGATCGATGAACAGGTTCAAATGCTCGCTCATGACCCTCGCGCCCAGGCTGATGGCCTCGTCGGGCTTGATGGTCCCGTTCGTCCACACCTCCAGCGTCAGCTTGTCGAACTCAGTGTTCTGCCCGACGCGCGTGTTCTCCACGGTGTAGTTGACTTTTTTGACGGGCGTGTATATCGAGTCGACCGGCAGCACGCCGATCTGCTGGCCCGGGTACTTGTTTTTCTCGGCTGACACGTAGCCGCGCCCCTTGTCCAGCACGAGCTCCATATAAAACTTGCCCTCGCCGTTCAATGTGGCGATGTGCAAGTCGGGGTTCAGTATCTCTATGTCCGCGTCGCTCTTTATGTCGCCGGCAGTCACCGCGCCGTCCCTCTCGACGTCTATATATACAGTCTTGGGGCCCTCGCAGTACATTTTGGCCGAAAGCTCTTTTATATTGAGAATTATCTCCGTCACGTCCTCTACGACGCCGGGTATCGTGGAAAATTCATGCAGCACCGTGTTGATCCTGACCGAGTTGACCGCGACGCCGGGGAGCGAAGAGAGCAGCACCCGCCTAAGCGAGTTGCCCAGCGTAATGCCGTAGCCGCGCTCCAGCGGCTCGATGATAAACTTCCCAAAAGTAAACTCATTATTGGAGTCGACGCACTCGATTCTTGGCTTTTCAATCTCTATCAAGAACAACCCTCCTTCATAAACTCATCTTAAGTGATCTGGTGGGAAAATAAGTTCCGAGGGTATGTGGTTACTTCGAGTACAGCTCGACAATCAGATGCTCGCTGACTTGTACGTCTACGTCCTCCCTGGCCGCAAGCGACACCACCCTACCGGACAAATTGTCGTAGTCAAACTCCAGCCATGCGGGCACAATCTTGCTCCCGGTTATCTCTAAAATCGATTTGAACTTGTCGATGCTCCTGCTCTTTTGGCGCAGCGCCACCACGTCGCCCGGCTTCACAAGGTACGACGGGATGTTCACCTTCTGGCCGTTCACCGTGAAGTGCGCGTGCCGGACTAGCTGGCGGGCCTCCGCGCGCGACGACGCGAGGCCGAGGCGGTAAACGACATTGTCCAGGCGGCTCTCCAATATTTGCAACAAGTTCGTGCCGGTGACGCCCCTGCGCTTCACGGCCATATCAAAATACGAGCCGAACTGCCTCTCAAGGACGCCGTAAAAACGCTTGGCCTTCTGCTTTTCACGCAGTTGCAGGCCGTATTCGGATTGCTTCTTGCGCTGCTGCCCATGCTGGCCGGGCGCGTACGCCCTCTTTTCGGCGGAACATTTCTTTGTATAACAGCGTTCGCCCTTCAGAAACAGCTTTTGTGCCTCCCTACGGCACAGCCTGCAAGACGCGTCCGTATATCTTGCCATAAACTAACCTCCATAAAATAGCGCATATAGTAACAGCCGCCGCCCCCCAAATAACAGCGCGGCAAAAGTAAAGCAATTTTAAGCGTTAGACCCTGCGGCGTTTTGGCGGCCTGCAGCCGTTGTGCGGTATCGGTGTAACGTCTTTTATCATGCTGACTTCCAGCCCCGCCGTCGAAAGGGCGCGGATGGCGGCTTCCCTGCCCGCCCCCGGGCCTTTGACATATACCTCTACGGTCTTTAGGCCATGCTCCATTGCGGCCTTTGTAGCCGTGTCGGCCGCCATCTGCGCGGCGAACGGCGTGCTCTTGCGGGAGCCCCGGAATCCAAGCCCGCCCGCGCTCGCCCATGCGATGGCATTGCCCGCAGTGTCGGTAAGGGTGACTATTGTGTTGTTGAACGTGGATTTAATATGCGCTACGCCGCGCTCGATGTTTTTGCGTTCGCGGCGGCGCCTGGACACTCGTCTGGTAGCGGCGGCCCTTGCCATATATTATAACCCTCCTTATTTCCTTCTGCCCCCCAAGGCCCTCGAAGGCCCCTTTCTGGTTCTCGCGTTGGTCTTCGTCCGCTGCCCCCTGACAGGCAAACCGGTACGGTGACGCCTGCCCCGATAGCTGCCGATGTCTATCAGCCTCTTTATGTTCATGGCAATCTCGCGCTTAAGATCGCCCTCCACCTGATAGGACCGGTCAATCGTTTCGCGCAGGCTGCTGATCTCGTCGTCCGAAAGGTCGCGAACCCTCGTATCGGGACTGATTCCCGTCTTCTGCAGTATTTCCTTGGCCTTGGGCCTCCCGATACCAAATATATAGGTGAGCCCTATTTCGACCCGCTTCTCTCTGGGCAGGTCTACACCGGCAATACGTGCCATACTGACTTACACCTCCACATTAATTTAACCTTGGCGCTGCTTGTGTTTCGGATTAACGCAGATCACCATGACGCGCCCCTTGCGTTTGATGATTTTGCATTTTTCGCATTTTACTTTTACTGACGGCCTTACTATCATTATAACAACCTCCCTAACAGGCACATCCCAAATGATCGCATGCATGCATGCATATACGTGCTTATGTATGCATATGCGTGCACCATAACACGCTTTCGTGCGTTCGCGGGCTCAACGGCGAATAAATTTTTGTTACTTCCCCCTCCATGTGATCCTGCCGCGCGTCAGATCGTAAGGCGACAGCTCCAGCGTCACCTTGTCGCCCGGAAGTATGCGGATGAAATTCATGCGCAGCTTTCCGGATATATGCGCCAAAACCCTGTGCCCGTTCTGCAGGTCCACTTTGAACGTCGCGTTTGGCAACGCCTCCGACACGACGCCTTCCACTTCAATTACATCGCTTTTTGCCATGCTGCCGTCCTTCTCCTGTCTGTTCGCCAAAAGCGGCGAGCGCCACCCTGATCATTCGATCCGTTACATGCTCCCCGGCGAGGAACCTCGCCCCCAATTCCCCGGAACGGCACTGCGTAAATTCCAGATGCTTCATGTTCTTTTTCTTCGGTTTCGCGACCGTGCGCTGCTTCCCGTCTGCCACCAGGAGGTAATCGTTGTCCGGCAGCCACCCGACCACGACGCACAGCCTGCCCGCGTCGCGCCCCCGCTTCGCCAAAACTATTGCACCCAGCAAATCCTGCGGCTTTTCAATCGCAACGCAATCAATCATATAACAATCATGTATGTTCGTCAATATTGGCGCGCCGCGCCACTGAGCGTCATGCGGCCCCGCGCTGCGCCATGCCATGCTACTACACTGCCCCGCGCCGCCCTGGCTTTCATATCGCCGCCGACAGTATCAGCGGCTCGTCGCCGTCGACCAGTACGGTGTTTTCGTAATGGGCCGAAAGCGACCTGTCCGCCGTCACCACGGTCCACTTGTCCGGCAGTATCTCTACGCCGTACCCGCCCGCGTTCACCATCGGCTCTATCGCAAGCGTCATGCCGCTTGCGAGGCGCGCGCCCCGCCGCGCATTCCTGTCCATGTAGTTCGGTATCTGTGGCGGCTCGTGCATAATGGCGCCGATGCCGTGCCCCACATAGTCGCGGACGACGGAGTATCCCGCTGCCTCTACATGGCCTTGGATCAGGCGCGATATTTCGTCGACCCTTTTGCCCGCAGCCGCGCCCCGAAGGCCGATCCAGAAGCTTTCCTCAGTCACTTTCACCAGGCTGCGGGCCAGCCCGGACGCGCCCACAGTGCCGCCAGCGCCACCTGAGCTACCAGCGCCACTTAAGCTACCAACGCCACCTGAGCTACCAACATCCCCGGCGCCCCCAGCACCCCCAACGTCCCCAACGTCCCCAATGTCCCCGACGATAAACGTGCGCGCCATGTCGGAGTGGTAGCCATTGTAATATACGCCTATGTCTATGCTGACGACGTCGCCGAGCCGCAGCGCGCGCGGGCCGGGAATCCCATGAATCACTTCTTCGTTAATGGAGACGCAAGCGCCCGCCGGATAGTCCGGGGCGCCCTCCACCATGCCTTTTACGCCCAAAAACGATGGGACGGCGTTGCTCTTTTGGATAAACTCCCTCACGACCCGGTCGATGTCCAGAGTCCTCGCGCCCTCGGCCACAACGGGCTCTACAGCAAAGAAGCAGCGGGCCAATATATCGCCGGCCCGTCGCATGATATCAATCTCCCTGCGTGATTTAATGGAAATCATTCGCAAAAAATCTTTTTTAACGCTTCATGCATCTCGTCTGACGTTTCATCTATTATTTCGTGACCCGTGATCTGTGTAAATATCCCCAGCTTGCGGTAGCGCTCGATGATTGGTTCCGTTTGCGCGTAGTACACGGACAGCCGCTCCCTGATGGTAGCCTCGCTGTCGTCGTCCCTGCTCACCACCTTGCCGCCGCAGGCGTCGCACAAACCCTCCTTAGCCGGCGGGTTGTACACGGTATGGTATGACGCGCCGCAATTACTGCAAAGCCTGCGCCCCAAAATCCTCAACACAATCGTCTCGTCCGGCACGAATATGCTCACGACCGCGTGTATGCGCTTGCCCCCTGCCTCCAGAAGGTAGCCGTCGAGGGCCTCCGCCTGCGGGATGTTACGCGGGAAGCCGTCCAGTATGAACCCTTCTTTGTACGCGGGCTCCGACAGTTTCGACTTGACCATGCCGATCGTTATCTCATCCGGTACGAGGTGCCCGGCGTCTATATATGCCTTGGCCGTCAGCCCGAGCTCGGTTCCGGCCTTTATATTAGAGCGGAATATGTCGCCCGTGGAAATGTGCCCGATCCCGTACCATTTCGAAATATTCGCCGCCTGCGTCCCTTTTCCGGTGCCCGGTGCGCCCAGTAAAATAATGTTTTTCACTATCGTGTACGCCTTTCCGCCTAAAAGCGGCCCCCATCCTAGCCCACCACAGTTTTGCGTAGCACTCGGGCTCGGTTTCGCGCCGCGCCCACCGCAGTAAAATAATCCTCGTTCAGCTCAAAAAGCCCTTGTAGTGACGCATCAGCATCTGCGACTCGATCTGCTTGACTGTCTCCAGCGCGACGCCGACGAGAATCAGCAGCGAAGTGCCGCCGAACCACAGGTTGTTGACGCCCGTTATGATACCCATCAATGTCGGGAACACGGTTATCAGCGCGAGGAACAAGCCGCCGAACCAGGTAATTCTGTACAAAATCCGCGTTATAAAGTCCGAAGTAGGCTTGCCCGGGCGGATGCCGGGGATGAACCCGCCGTTCTTGCGCAGGTTGTTGGCCACTTCGACCGGGTTGAACTGCACAATCGTATAAAAGAACGTGAAGAACACGATCAAAATACCGTTGACCAACGCGTACCAGAGCGTCGACTGGAAGTTGACGATCCCTTGGACGATCGGGCTCGTGGATTGATTGAAGAAAAAGGCGACGATGGTCGATGGCAGCGACAGTATCGACATGGCGAAGATGATCGGTATGACGCCGGCCATGTTGACCTTCATCGGCAGGTGTGAGCTTTGCCCGCCCATCATCTTCCTGCCTACGACGCGCTTCGCGTACTGCACGGGTATCCTGCGCTCGCCCTGCTGGACCCAGATGGCGGCGGCTATCATGCCCACAAACACGACGACTACGCCAATGAACTTGGCTATGCCCCCGAGGCTGAACGCGTTGATGCCCGTCTCCGTCTCGGTCGGCTGGTAGGCCACGGTCACCAGCGAGAGGATGGCCTGCGGCGCCCGCGAGATGATGCCCGAAAATATGATGAGCGATATACCGTTCCCGATGCCTTTGTCGGTGATTTTTTCGCCGAGCCACATCAGAAAAGCGGTACCGGCCGTAAACGAGAGCGTGATTGTCAAAAAGCTCCATACGCTGACGTCATAGACGGCGGTGGACAGGCCGAAGTACAGCGCGATGGCTTGGACAAACGCCAATACAACCGTGGCGTAGCGCACCCATTCGTTGATCTTCCTGCGCCCTTCCTCGCCCTCCTTCTGGAGCTTTTCCAGGTACGGGATGGCGACGGTCAGGAGCTGCATGATAATGGATGCGTTGATATACGGGGTGATGCCCATCGCGAAGATGGTGGCGTTGCTGAACGCGCCGCCGGTCAGGGTGTCGATGAACTGGCCGAGGGTGCCTGCGTTCTGGACCATTTCGGAGAACTGTTGCTGTGAAAGGCCGGGGACCGGCACATGCGCGCCTATCCTGTATATCAGGAGCAGGCCTACCGTTATGAGCAGCTTCTTTCTTAAATCGGCAATCTTCAGCGCGTTTCGCAGCGTTTGAAACATACTGCCCATTTATAACACCTCGATCTTCCCGCCGGCCGCTTCTATCTTTTCGACGGCAGTTTTTGAAAAACGGGCGGCGCCTATGGTGAGCGAGCGGGTAATTTCCCCGTCGCCCAGCACCTTGACCCCGTCGTATAGCTTTTTGACAAGGCCCTTTTCCCGCAACTGCTCGTAACCGACGGTCTGCCCGTCCTCAAATATATTTAAATCCCCGACGTTGACTTGGGCGTACATTTTCGCGAATATCTTGTTGTTGAACCCGCGCTTGGGTACGCGCCTGTACAAAGGCATCTGCCCGCCTTCAAAACCGGGCCTGACGCCCCCGCCCGACCTGGCGTTCTGGCCTTTGTGGCCGCGCCCGGCCGTCTTGCCTGAGCCGGAACCCTGGCCCCTGCCTTTGCGTTTGGGCGCCGGGTTCGCCCCGGCCGGAGATGATAATTCGTGAAGCCTCATCCCATATTCCTCCATGGTTTATAATGACGAACCGATGATAAGCATATGCCGTAGCTTTTGCCGCAGCATTTGCCGTAGCTTTTGCCGTAGCTTTTGCCGCAGCATCTGCTACTATCATATGTATATATCGTCATATTTCCTCAACTTTAACCAGATGATTTACTTTTTTAATCATGCCGCGTATCTGTGGCGTGTCGTTATGATCGACGACGCTCCTGATCTTTCGGAGGCCCAGAGCCTCCACAGTTGCGAACTGCTTTTTTTTCGCGCGGTTCGTACTTTTTATCAACGTAATCCTGAGCACGACAGCATTCCTCCCAATAAACCCTTTTGCATCCAAACAACTGTACAGCCTTAAAGTTAAAACCATACAATCATACAACTATACGAACATGCAACTATAAGACCATACAAACATAAGACCATACGAACATACAACAGAAAAATTATACAGCAGAATAATTATACAGCCGTACAACTGTACTACTGTACAACAATCACATTATTTCATCGGTGGACTTCCCGCGCAGCCGCGCCACGTCCTCCACCGTTTTCATCTGCGAGAGCGCGCGCAGGGTCGCGTTGACCATATTCGTCGGGTTGTTGGAGCCCAGGGACTTCGTGCGTATGTCGCGCACCCCCGCCAGCTCAAGCACAGCCCTCACGGGGCCGCCGGCTATGACGCCAGTGCCTCGCCCGGCAGGTTTTAGCAGGACCCGCCCCGCCCCGAAGTGCCCAATGGCCTCGTGGGGCAGTGTCGTTTCGTTGAGTGGCACCCTAATCAGGTTCTTTTTTGCGTCCTCAATCCCTTTTCGGATGGCGTCCGGGATTTCCGCCGCTTTACCCAGGCCGCCGCCGACATAGCCGTTCTCGTCGCCCACGACGACAAGCGCGCTGAAGCGGAAGTTCCGCCCGCCCTTGACGACCTTCGTGACGCGGCTGATGTTGACGACCTTTTCTTTGAGCTCCATTTCGCTATAGTCAATACGATCCATTCTATCCAAGCAACGACCCTCCTCTAATATATCCGTATGCAAAGCGTACAAGCGACGGCTTTGCCCGGATCAGCTGCGGCGCGGCTAAAATTCCAGCCCGCCTTCGCGCGCCGCGTCGGCCAGCTCCTTGACGCGCCCGTGATAAATATACCCCCCGCGATCAAACACGACCGTTTTGACGCCTTTGTCCAGCGCCTTTTTCGCGATCAGCAGCCCGACTGCTTTGGCGGCTTCCTTGTTCCCGCCGCTTGGCAGCGTGCCTTTGAGCGATTCGTCCAGCGTAGACGCAGAAACCAGCGTGTTTCCCGCTGTGTCGTCAATCACCTGGGCGTATATATGGTTGAGGCTGCGAAAGACATTGAGCCGCGGCCTTTCGGGCGTGCCTGATATTTTTTTGCGCACCCTCTCGTGTTTGCGGAGCCTGACCTTGTTTTTTACCGGTTTTTTAACCATCTTACATATCTCTCTTTCCAGCAATTATGAGAACCGCGCACAGTACGTGCGTTTTGGATCCGAGTTGCAGGGCGGGCGATTAACAATCGCCCCTACATTTGAGCCGCCATACGCCACCAGCGCACAAATATTACATGATAAATATATGATCGTTGCGCCTTGGTGCGGTGCGCCGAGGGTGTCGCACCCTACATTGGCATTTTACAAGTTTTTGCCCGGGCAAGAAATAATTTTGCTACACAAAACTATTCAAATTCTTCAGGAAAAAGCGAAGCTTTTTGCCAGGGGAATAAATTTCTATTCTTCAGGAAAAAGCGAAGCTTTTTGCCGGAAAAATATTTCTATTCTGTAGGAAAAAGCGAAGCTTTTTGCCGGGGAAAAAGTAATTTTTGCTTTGCAAAAATTACTTTTTCCCTTTCGCTCCTGATTTTCCTTCTTTGCGCCTTATCGTCTCGTAGTCGTACTTTATGCCCTTGCCCTTATATACTTCGGGCTTGCGCTTGATCCTTATTTTCGCGGCATATTCGCCGACCGCCTGCTTGTCGATCCCGCGCACCACTATGCGGTTTGGGTTCACGACTTCTGTCGTGATCCCTGCGGGGTCCTCCATTTCCACGGGGTGGGAGTAGCCCAGTGTAAGGACAAGCTTTTTGCCCTGTTTTTGCGCCCTGTAGCCCACTCCGTTTATTTCGAGGTTTTTTTCAAACCCTGAAGTGACGCCCACCACCATATTGTTGATCAGCGTGCGTGTCAGCCCGTGCATCGAGCGCGACCGCTTTTCGTCGTCCGGCCTCGAAACCAGTATTTGGCTGTCTTTGTAACTGACGATCATAGCTCTGTCAAACACACCGGACAGCGACCCTTTGGGCCCTTTTACCGATACTTCGTTTTCCGGAGAAACTTTGACATCAACGCCCTTGGGGACGTCTATAGGCATTTTGCCAATTCTGGACATAACTCAACTAGCCTCCATACACAATGCGTCGTGGGACAATAACGCAACTATTATTTTATTATAAATGCTAAACCGAATGCCATTGGACAGGCTCGGCATGCCCGCTACCATACGAACGCCAGCACTTCGCCGCCTACGCCCTCTTTCCTTGCGACCTTGTCCGTCATTATCCCGTGCGACGTGGAAATGATGGCGATGCCAAGGCCGCCGAGCACCTTGGGCAGATCGTCCTTTTTGACGTAGACGCGCAGCCCGGGCTTGGAAATCCTCTTGATACCCGTAATGACATTCTTTTTGTTAGCGGTATATTTCAATATGACGCGGATATTGCCCTGGCTGTCGTCGCTGGAAAGTTGCACATCTTTGACATAGCCCTCTTTGAGTAAAATATAGGCAATTTCCTTTTTTATATTTGACGCTGGGATGTCGACCGACTCATGCTTGGCGGAACCTGCGTTCCGTATCCTTGTCAGCATGTCCGCAATTGTGTCGCTGATTTGCATAGCGCGAATACCTCCTTACCAACTGGCCTTTTTTACTCCCGGTATCTGCCCCTTATAGGCGAGTTCCCGGAAACACAGCCTGCATACGCCAAACTTCCTGATGTAGGCGTGCGGGCGGCCGCACAGCTTGCAACGGTTATGGAACCTTACGGCGTATTTTGGCGTCCTGGCCTGTTTAATCTTCATGGAAGTTTTTGCCACTTAAATATCCTCCCCAATATCTATCATACTGCGCCCATCCTGAGCTTTTGAACAAACGCATAATTAATTTTATAAATACAGCAAGCTGGGCATCTTATACAGTCGGGTATTTTATATAACCGGGTTCGCGCCCGTTCCTACTGTACCTGGCTCTGGACCTGGCTGAACGGCATCCCGAGCAGCCGAAGCAGTTCCCTCGATTCTTCGTCCGTTCTGGCTGTCGTGACAAACGAGATGTCCATCCCCCGGATCCTGTCAATCTTGTCGTAGTCGATCTCCGGGAATATCAACTGCTCGCGCACCCCCATCGAAAAATTGCCCCTCCCGTCAAACGAATCGAGTGATACGCCGCGAAAGTCCCGGACGCGGGGCAAAGCCACGCTGAACAGCTTGTCGACGAAATCGTACATGCGCTCCCCGCGCAAAGTCACCTTGCAACCTATGCTCATGCCCGTGCGGAGCTTGAAGGCCGCGACCGACTTTTTCGCTTTCGTGACGACCGGCCTTTGGCCCGCTATCAGTGACATGTCGTTCACTGCGGCGTCCATGGCCTTCGGGTTGTCGCGCACGTCCCCGACGCCCATGTTCAACACGACTTTTTCAAGTTTTGGCACTTGCATTACAGACTTGTATTTGAACCGCTCGTTGAGCGCGGGTATGACGTCTTTGTCATATTTTTCCTTCAACCTGCTAGCCATATCCTTCGGCTTCCTCCTTAAATATCATTTGCACCCGGACGGTCTAAGGCCGCCCCTACAATGTAATGGAAACGCAGTATGCGGGCCGGTTACTCAATCGGCGGTGCTGACCGTGTCCATTATTTCATCGCACTTTTTGCAGATGCGTACCTTTTCGCCATTTTCCAGTACCCTCTTACCCACTTTGGTCGGGGTTCTGCATTTTTCGCAGATCAGCATGACGTTTGACGAATGGATGGCCGCCTCCTGCCTGATGATGCCGCCGGGGTTCGTCCGCTGGGGCTTTTTGTGCTTTACGATGATATTGACCCCCTCCACCAGCACCCGGCTGGTGCTAGGGAACACTTTAAGGATCTTGCCCCTTCTGCCCCGGTTCTTGCCGGTGAGGACATAGACATTGTCTCCTTTTTTGACATGTAACTTTGGGTTGCTCATACCTGCATCTCCTTAACATACCTGAACTTACATGAACATACGCGCGGCTGCATTTTTACGTAAAACATAATTATTCGTTCAAAACGCGGCTTTTACGCTTACGCAAGACGCAAAAGCTTGCGTCTACAAGACCTCCGGCGCCAGCGACAATATCCTCATATAGTCCTTGTCGCGTAGCTCGCGGGCTACCGGGCCGAATATGCGCGTCCCGCGCGGGTTTTTATCTTCGCGGATGATGACTGCGGCGTTCTCGTCAAAGCGGATAAAAGAGCCGTCCGGCCTGCGCAGCCCCTTTTTCGTGCGAACCACGACGCACCTGACGATCTCACCTTTCCTTACAACGCCGCCGGGGTTGGCGCTTTTGACGGTGGCGACGATAACATCGCCGATATTGGCGTATTTGCGCCAGGAGCCGCCCAGCACTTTAATGCACATCATTTCTTTCGCGCCGGTATTATCTGCGGCCTTCAACCGCGACTGCACCTGAATCATAGTCAATGTTCCTTTCTGTAACGCATAACTGCTCCCGCAAAAAACCATTAGCGGGGCAAAGCCCGCAGTAAGCTGTTAGCGAGGCCAGGCCCGCAGTAAGCTATTAACGAGGCCAGGCCCGCAATAGTTTTTAGCGGGCTTTCTGTACTATTTCCACGAGCCGCCATCTTTTTTCCTTGCTCAGCGGGCGCGTCTCCATGACCCTCACGCGATCGCCGACCGTGCACTCGTTGTTCTCGTCATGCGCCTTCAGCCTGGACGTCCTCTTGATAATCTTTTTATATAAAGGATGCTTTACGCTTGTTTCTATCGAGACGACGATGGTTTTATCCATTTTATCGCTGACCACCCTGCCGACCCGGGTCTTACGAAGCGCCCTTGTTTTCGCCTCCAAAATCACAGCCCTCCCCATTTACCTAATAAATCAGTTAATGCCCGTCTGTACGGTAATGCCCAGTTCCCTCTCGCGAATGATTGTCTTGACGCGTGCGATGGATTTTTTGACGTCCTTAAGCCGCATTGGGTTGTCCAACTGGTTAGTCGCGAGCTGGAACCTCAGTTTGAACAGCTCTGACTTTAGCTCAGCCAATTCCTGTTCGAGTTCCGTTTGCGATTTCTCCCTGATTTCACTGGCTTTCATTAGCTTCACCACCTGTATCTTGTTCGCGTGCTACGAATTTGCATCTTATCGGTAGCTTATGCATCGCGAGCCGCAGAGCCTCCCTGGCCACTTCCTCGCTCACGCCCGCTATTTCAAACATAATCCTTCCCGGCTTGACGACGGCCACCCAAAACTCGGGCGAGCCTTTGCCGCTACCCATGCGCGTCTCCGCAGGCTTCTGGGTGACGGGCTTGTGCGGGAATATCTTGATCCACACCTTGCCGCCCCTCCTGATGAACCTTGTCATGGCGACACGCGCGGACTCTATCTGGTTTGCGGTTATCCAAGCGGGCTCCAGGGCCTGGATACCGTAGTCGCCGTACGATATGGTATTGCCCCTCGTCGCGACGCCGGTCATGCGCCCGCGCTGAACCCGCCTGCGCTTTACCCTTTTTGGCATCAACATCAGATTTCGCCCCCTTCGGTCCTTTGCGGTTTTTTGGCGGCTGGGAGGACTTCGCCCTTATATATCCAAACCTTAACGCCCAGCTTGCCATATGTCGTGTTGGCCTCGCAGAACCCGTAGTCTATGTCCGCCCTGAGAGTCTGCAGCGGGATGGTCCCTTCATGGTAGTGTTCCGTCCGCGCGATCTCCGCCCCGCCGAGGCGCCCGGACACGGACGTCTTGATCCCCTTGGCGTAGCGCTTCATCGACCGCGACATCGCCTGCTTCATCGCGCGGCGGAAAGAGATGCGCTTCTCAAGCTGTTGTGCGATGTTCTCCGCCACGATCTGGGCGTCGAGATCGGGCTCTTTGATCTCGGTCACATTGACCAGCACGCTCTTGCCCGTGAGCTGCTCGAGCTCGTTGCGCAGGATGTCCATGCCGGCGCCGCCCTTGCCGATGACCAGGCCGGGCTTCGCCGTGCTGACGATCACCTTGATCTTGTTGGCGGCGCGCTCGATCTCGATCCTGGAGACGCCCGAAATATATAGTTTCTTTTTGATGAACTGGCGGATTTTAACGTCCTCGATAAGCAGGTCGGAAAAGCCCTTCTTATCGGAATACCACTTCGTGTCCCAATCCTTGATGATACCTACCCTCAAACCGTGCGGATTGACCTTTTGGCCCATAAGGCGAACCTCCTCCTATAAACTCGTTGCAGTTTACGCCCTTGCCGATACAAAGTACATACATACTCTGCTAAAAATCCAGCTCCGGCAGTTCTTTTACGACTACCGTTATATGGCTGGTGCGCTTCCTGATGCGGTCGGCGCTGCCGCGCGCCTGCGGCATGATGCGCTTCATTGTCGTGCCCTGCGTCGCCGTGGCCTCGGCCACGAACAACGCGTCGCTGTCCAGGCCGTTGTTGTTGACCGCGTTCGCCTCGGCCGATTTTAGCAAGCGGAACACTGGGGCGCTGGCTGCCTTCGGCGTGTTCCTGATGATGGCGAAAGCCTCGTGTATCCGCTTCCCTTTGATTTGGTTGAGCAGCAACCTGACCTTGCCCGACGATATGCGCACATTGCGTATGCTGGCCCTGCCTTCGTCCTTGCCGATGCCGAGCGCCTTGCGCTCCTTTTTTGTAAGGATCACGGGCTTTTTGCTCTTGGCGTGCTTAGCCGCGTACAGTTCTAAAATACTGTCCCTGCGCTCGTTCAGCTCGTCTTTGGACATGACTTTACGTTCCACGCTGTTTCCTCCCTTGCCTGGCTAACCTGGGCTTTGTTTTGTTTTGCCCGGGCTTCTATCTCAAACTCGACGATTTTTCCGTGCGCCCGTGCCCGCGGTATGTACGCGTGGGGGCGAACTCGCCCAGCTTATGTCCGACCATTTCTTCAGATAGATATACGGGTACGTGCTTCCTGCCGTCGTGGACGGCTATCGTGTGACCGACCATCTGGGGGAAGATCGTCGACGCCCGCGACCAGGTCCTAAGTACCGATTTCCTGTTCGTAGCGTTCATCTCCGTAATGCGCTTCATCAGCCGCTCTTCGACGAAAGGCTGTTTTTTTAACGACCTGCTCATTGGGCCTCCTGCTAATTGCCGCGCTGCTTCGCGTTATTTGCGTTCTTCGCGTTATTTGCGTTATATTACGCTGCTTTGCATTCATCGCGCTATTCGCGTTATTCACATTATTCGTGTTTTCGCGTTATTTTTGGTTGCGGCGCTTGATAATGTATTTATCGTTTTGGTTCTTCTTTTTCCTTGTTTTATAGCCTAGAGTGGGCTTGCCCCACGGCGTGACGGGGCCCGGGCGCCCAATTGGAGCCTTGCCCTCGCCGCCCCCGTGCGGGTGGTCGACCGGGTTCTTCACGACGCCCCTGACCTTCGGGCGGCGGCCCATCCAGCGCTTGCGTCCCGCCTTGCCGATATTGAGGTTTTCATTTTCTATGTTGGACACCTGCCCGATTGATGCGCGGCAGTTGATGCGGATCAGCCTGACCTCGCCGGAGGGCAGTCGAATTTGCGCGTAGGAACCTTCTTTTGCCATGAGCTGCGCCGAACTGCCGGCGGAGCGGACGATTTTCGCCCCCGCTCCGGGCCTGAGCTCTATATTGTGTATGATCGTTCCCAGCGGGATGTTCGTCAGCGGGAGGCAGTTACCGACTTTGATGTCCGAAGTGGCGCCGGAGAATATTTCGTCGCCTGCGCGCAGGCCGTTCGGCGCCAGGATGTACCGCTTTTCGCCGTCCCTGTAGTGGATGAGCGCGATGTGCGCGGTGCGGTTCGGGTCGTATTCGATGGCCGCCACCTTGCCCGGTATCCCGTCCTTGTCGCGCTTAAAATCGATGATCCTGTATTTGCGCTTCTCGCCGCCGCCCCTGTGCCGGACGGTTATCCTGCCATAAGAGTTGCGCCCGCCCTTTTTGCTAAGCGGCGCCAATAGCGACTTTTCCGGCTCTTTCTTTGTAAGGCCGCTGTAATCGGCCGACGTCATCTGCCTTCTGGCCGGTGTAATCGGCCTATATGTCTTGACAGCCATAGATAACTCTCCCTATAAAAACGTCCAATGCATTATATTAATAACGCATTACTGCATTTTAGCATTACTACATTACTACATTATTGCATTACTGCATTTCAACATTACTGCATTACAGCATTATTGCATTACGCCAAATTCTTCGATGTTCGATTTGTACCTGCGCGACGTCGACGCGACCCTGCCGCCTTTTTCCATATAACTCTGGACGCCGGGTGAAACGTCGATTTTAACCACAGCCTTTTTCCAGTCGGGGCGCGGGCCGATATGCACGCCCATGCGCTTAATTTTTCCGTTGTAGTTACATGTGTTGACCGAAATGACCTTAACGGTAAACAGCTTCTCGACGGCATGGCGGATCTCGGTTTTTGTGGCATGGACATCGACTATGAATGTGTATTTACCGTCCGCAATCTGATCGTTGCTTTTTTCCGTAATCAGCGGGCTTATAATGATATCCTCTGCGAGCCTCATTATACATACACCTCCTCGATGCCGCCCACCGCTTCGCGGGTGACGATGAATTTTTCATGCTTTAATATGTCGTATACGTTTAACGTGTTCACATATGCCGTCTTGACGCCAGGTATGTTCCGGGCCGAGCGCACGACTACTTCGTCTTTCCCTTTCATGACGACGAGGACTGTTTTCCCCGTCGCGTCGAGCTTGCTCAGCATGGCCACGATGCGCTTGGTTTTGATCTCGTCGAGCGCGAGCGTGTCGAGGACGATGATGTTGCTGCCCGCGACCTTTGTCGACAGGGCGGACTTCATCGCGATGCGCCGTACCTTCTTGGGCACAGTGTACCGATAGCTGCGCGGCTTCGGCCCTAACGCGACGCCGCCTTTAATCCATTGTGGCGCCCGGATGCTGCCTTGGCGCGCGCGGCCCGTGCCTTTTTGCCGATAGGGCTTGCGCCCGCCGCCGCGCACCTCGGACCGCGTCTTCGTCGACTGCGTCCCCTGCCGCCTGTTGGCCAGTTGGTTCTTGACTACGGCGTGCATCGCGTTTTCGTTGGCCTCCACTCCGAAGATGCCGTCGCTGAGCTCAATGTCGCCGATAATTTCGCCTTCCATATTATATACATCAACTTTAGGCATGAACCGCTACCTTCCTTTATCCATCTATCATCTATCTATACCAGCGATTTATATCACTGTCAGGCCTGTTTTACGGTTTCGCGAATCTCAAGCAATGCGCCCCTTGCGCCCGGGACGGAGCCTTTAATCAGCATAAGGTTCCGCTCCTTGTCGACGCGCACCACGTCGAGGTTCTGCGCAGTCACACGGACATTGCCCATGTGGCCGGGCATTTTTTTGCCTTTGAATATGCGGCCGGGGAATGAGTTAGCGCTCAGCGAGCCGATGCCCCGGTGGAACTTGGAACCATGCGTCTCCCTGCCCAGGCTATGCCCGTATCTTTTGATGACGCCCTGAAAGCCCTTGCCTTTTGATATGCCGCTGACGTCGACCCTGTCCCCTGTTTCGAACATGTCGGATGCGTTAATCACCTGCCCGACTTCGAACGCGTCCGTCGCTTCCGGTTTGAACTCCTTCAAGTGCTTGTGCGGGGCGGCGCCGATGCTTTTAAAGACGCCATATTCGGGCTTTGTCAGCCTCTTTTCGGGGACTTCGATGTAACCTATTTTTAGGGAAACATACCCGTCGGTTTCGATACTCTTTTTTTGAACGACGGTGCATGGCCCGGCCTCGACCACGGTAACCGGGATTGCGATGCCGGTCTCGTCAAAAATCTGCGTCATGCCAACCTTAGTCCCTAACATAAATTTCTTCAATTCCCTATCCTCCCGGAAAAAATAAGCCCGTTAAGCCAGCACTGCACATATACAGCGCTGCCGCGCGATGATCGATGTGCGAAGCGTGCGTCACAGGTTGATTTTCACGTCCACGCCCGCCGGCAAGTCGAGGCGCATCAAAGCGTCGACCGTCCTGGGGGTCGGCAGCAAGATATCCACAATCCGCTTGTGCGTCCTCATCTCGAACTGCTCCCGCGCGTCTTTATATTTATGCGGCGCGCGCAGTATCGTTATGATTTCCTTCTCAGTCGGCAGCGGGATCGGACCAGAAACTTTCGCGCCCGTGCGGCGAGCCGTTTCCACAATCTTCTCCGCCGATTGATCGAGAACCTGGTGATCGAACGCTTTTAACCGGATCCTGATTTTTTGCTTATTCTTCATTATCCATTCTCCCTATGGCGATCTGAGCCGCGTAAGCCTTGATACTGTTCGCGTTCCTGATACACTTGGCCGGGTGTGTCCTGATATCCATGTAAAAACCCCATGTCGGCATGGGGACCCCCGCCTGAAAAACACGCGGGCAAAAATATCTGTATGGTTGCATCCGCCCGTATTGCTCATTCTGCGTCAGAACAGGCAATATTATAAATGAATCGCCAACAATTAGCAAGAATTATTTTTCAAGCGAGTAAATGCGTAAGCAAGCTACGTAAGCGGGCGTAAGCAATGATAGTGATGGGGACGCGACGGGGCGCGGCGGGGGCGCAGTGGAGGCGCGGCGGGGGCAAGCCCCCGCCCTACGCCCACGAGGCTCTCAATCCTAATTATTGTTGAATGTGTTGGGATCGGGGCCGATGCGTAAATTCTTGTTTAACACGTCTATGACGGCGATGTCATCTGCATCCAGTTCAAAATCAAAAATGTTCATGTTCTCGCGAATCCGCGCCTCATGCACGCTTTTGGGGATGGTGACTACCCCTTTTTCAATATTCCAGCGCAGCACTACCTGCGCGGCTGTTTTACCGTACTTTTGCGCCATCGTTCCAATTTTCGCGTCGTTCAAAATATCGCCGCCACGCATCAGCGGGCTCCACGCTTCTATGAAGATATCATGTTTGGCGCAAAAAGCCTTCAGCGTCGTCTGCGTCAGATAGGGGTGGTACTCGACCTGGTTGATGACTGGGACGACGTCCGTCTCGGCAAAGAGCCGCTCGAGGTGCGCGGGCTCAAAATTGGACACGCCGATCGAGCGAATGCGTTTATCCTTGTAAAGCTTGATAAACGCTTTCCATGTGTCGACGTACTTGTTGACCAACGGCAGCGGCCAGTGGATTAAATACAGGTCCAGATAGTCCAACCCCAGCAGAGCCATGCTCGCGTCAAAGGCCTTGAGCGTTGAGTCATAGCCTTGATCTCGGTTGGCCAGCTTCGTCGTTATGAATAGCTCCTCGCGCTTGATGCCGCTGGCCTTCACGGCGCGGCCGACGCCTGCTTCATTTTGGTACCCGGCTGCAGTGTCGATGCTGCGATAGCCCAGTTCCAAGGCTTTTAGCACGCTGGACTCCACTTCCGGCCCTTCGTCCATTTTAAATACGCCCAGCCCGAACTGCGGCATCAAAACGCCATTGTTGAGCTTGATATTAGGTATGCCCGCCATGTAATACACATCCTCTCATATAAATTGATTACGAACATACCTAAGTATATCACATTGCAAAAATCAACGGCGCGATGAGGACATCGCGCCCTACGAACATTACAAGGCTTTATTATTGTAGTAGGGCGGAACGCCCCGTCTGCGCCTGTTAGGGCGCTGTCCTCATCGCGCCATACCCAACGTAAGCGCCGCAGCGAATGCAACGCTGCGGCGCCGATTACTAATTATTACCATCAACCCGCTTCATTTCTCATGCCCCGGAGCTCGGCAGCATCAGTGGGAGCTGGCCCATATCGTTTGTGGTCTTGAAGCGCCTTACAAGGCCTTGCAAAACCTCGGCCTGCATGCTCATTTCCTCGGACGTGGCGGCGCTCTCCTGGGCGGCGGCGCTGTTCATCTGTATGACCTGCGTGACCTGATCGATGCCGGTGTTTATCTGGGAGATGGCGCTGACCTGATCCTCGGACGAATGCGCGATTTTTGTGACGATCTCGACGCTCCTGTTTATGCTCTCCACGACCTCCATCAGCGACTCGGACGTTTCCGTCGCAATGGACAGCCCCAGGTTGGACTTCTGGATGGAATTTTCAATCAACGCGCCCGTGTCCTTGGCCGACTCCGCGCTCTTGGCCGCGAGGTTTCTGACCTCCTCCGCGACGACGGCGAAGCCCTTCCCGTGCTGTCCCGCGCGCGCGGCCTCGACCGCCGCGTTGAGGGCGAGGATATTGGTTTGGAAGGCGATATCGTCGATGACTTTTATGACCTTGCTGATCGAATTGCTCGCCTCGGTGATCTCCCGCACGGCCTGCATGAGGTGATCCATCTGCACGCGCTCCCGTTCGGAATGCGCCTTGATGTCGCGCGAAAGCCCGGACGCCTCTTCAGCCATGTCCGCGTTGTCCTTCGTCATGACCGTAATGTCGCTGATGGACGCCGACAATTGCTCAATGGACGCAGCCTGCTCGGTGGAGCCCTGCGCGAGGGTCTGGCTGCTGCGGGCAATCTCGCCCGCCCCGACCGAAACCTGGCTGGACGAAGAATTAATATCGGTAAACATCAAGTTAAAGTTGTCGGTCATCTTTCTAATCGACAGGCCCAGCATGTCTTTGTCCGAAAGCACATCAGGGGCGACCGTGATGTCGCCGTCCGCGATTTGGATGAGGCTGTTGCTGATGTCCGTCACATGTTTGACAAACGACGCGCAAGCGGATATGGCCTGGCCTATTTCGTCTTTTATCATAGAAAACTTGGTGATGACGGCGATGTCGTCCGGAGACAGCGATATGTCTCCTGTGGTGCCCGCTTTGTTCATAAATGCCGCAAGCGGTATCAACGGTTTGACCACGCTCTTGGTGATAACTAAGGTCAGAACGACGCCCGCCACCAGAGCCGCCACGATCAATGAGATGATGATCACATCCATGGTCATGCCCGTGCTTTCTATATTCCCGCTCGTCTCGTCAATCAGCTCGGCGTAGCGCTGCTCGACGCTGGTCAAAAGCCCGATGACCTCTAGCGTCCTCGGCAGTATGACATTTTCAAGCTGCGCGATGGCCGCGTCCCTGTCGCCGACTTCCAAATAGTCCCTGACCACGCGGGCCTCATTGTGTATAAAATTGTGCGGCACATTCACCTGATCAAGCAATGACAGTACCCTTGAGTCCGTGATGTTGCGCGCCACGTCGCTCTCGCGCCACCTGCCCAGCGTGCAGTTGGTCGGATCCAAAGAACCCGTGAATTCGCTCCCCGTCAGGACGGCTTCGACAAGCCCATGCCGCCATATGTAATGCGCGTTCAGCACTTCGCTGGCGCCGGCGTTTTCGCGCTGGATGACATGCAGGGACGTCGACATATTGGTGAGCATGTTCGTCGACACAAGGCCCACAATGCCAAGGCACATCCCAATAGAAGCCATGAGGACAAGCGAGAGCAGTATCTTCATACGGATAGTCATGGTAAACGATCCTTTCATAAAAAAGTCATGCTAATAAATCATGCTATAATTACGCAAAGTAGCGCCCAAAATGCCGCCCAAAGTGCCGCCCAGAGGCAGAGCAAGGGCAGTAATAGGGCATAATACAACAATACCACCCCATTGCGCATTTATAACATAACGAGCCTATAAAAGGATATTTCATGACTACTGATGTATAATGGATGTATTAAACTCGCCTATTAAACATATTGGTACATATCGGCTGAGCGGACGAACGTCACAGGCAATTCGTGGCTTATCAAATCGCCTATCCAATTGACCGCCCACTTCATCCCCAGCTCCTCCATGCTCATGTGCCCGATATGCAAAATCGCCTTGTTTTTGCCAAGCTGTCCGGCGTCGCGCATATACGAAGCCGTCGTCCAGTCGATCAGCTCGCCCGGGATCAGCACGTCGATGTCTTTGTCGTTGGCGAACGTCGTCGCCCTCTCCTCCGGGGTTGGGGGATATATGTGGCCGACGAACGCGACCGTCGAGACCTCGGCGTCGATATTGCCGATGACGCGCACGCCGTTGAGCCCGATTTTTTCCTTCAGAAAAAGGGCCAGTGCGCGCACGGTCGTCTTGGGAAGCCGGAAATAGCGCTCGAAGCGTTCTTCGCCCACAAGATAGTCCTGCCAGCCAAGCTCCATCATGTTCCCATGAAAAATACCGTCGGGCTTGTGGGAGTGGATGTGGTCATGGTCGCGCCATATGGCTATGCCGTGCTTGTCCAGAATGGCCTTTTTTTCTTTGAAAACTTCGTTGCCTGCCAGCCATTCAGTCTTGTCCAGGTGCGTATAAAATGCCGGTTCATGGACTATGAGCAGGTTCGCGCCCAGCTCCGCCGTTCTCCTTATGACGTCCACCGAGGGGGCGACGGATGTAGCGATCCCGGTGCAGTCGTCCCCAGGGTTCCCGCACTTGAACCCGTCGCACGCCCCCGGCTTGTCGTCCGGTATCTCCGGATGGTAAGCAAGTATCTTGTCGACTACGTCTTGAATTTTCATGGCGATCCCCTTTCATGCGCATAGAAATGGTTGTTTAACACATATCATTACTTTATATTACAATTAATTTCATTCTACCACTCTAAGCACAATAAGGCTAAGCCATTCAAGTAGCGTCGTCAAGCCCTGGACTGCATCACCTTTCTCATGAGCATCGCCCCCGCCTCGTTGGGGGTATCGGACCTCTTTATCTGGTAGTCCAATGGGCTGATGACCCTGCGGGCCTGCGCCAACTGGAACGCGGCATTGTTATACTCATTGGCGCCTTTTCCGCACTCGACCGCCCACACGCCGGCATAGCCTGCCTCCGCCAGGGGCGGCAACTGCTTGTCGGCATTCACGCAGGCGTCATAATGCAAATGCATGTGCATGGCCTTGGGTGCAATCTCCAGGTCACAGGCATCCTTTTCGTCCTGGGTTTCGCACTGCCAGTTGCCCAGGTGCAGCAGCACGGCAAAATTTTTCGCCTTGACCGCCTGGTACAGCTTGCGGATCACTTTTATGTCTGT
The DNA here is from genome assembly GCA_009777515.1 of Oscillospiraceae bacterium. Classification (GTDB taxonomy): domain Bacteria; phylum Bacillota; class Clostridia; order WRLR01; family WRLR01; genus WRLR01. Next base: position 34,946 of record WRLR01000008.1, read on the forward strand.
CGACGCGCCCCAATGGTTCTCCGTCCCCAGCTTCGCGCCGAACCCGTCGACTGCGGAGCAGTACTCGTCATACTTTTTCGCGCAGTGCTCAATCTGCTCGTCGGTGGCCTGCCTGGGCCCGATCCCCATATCGATGCGGACCGTCTCGGCGCCCAATACCCGGGCAGCTTTCAACACGTTCTGCGCATTTTGGGTGCATAGCCTCTCTTCTTTTTCGTCGTCGTTCCACACATGCGCAAAGTCGCAGCACAGGTTCACCAACGACAGGCCGCGCTCGTCCATTTGCGCCTTGACCATTGTCAAATAGTCGTCCTCGTAGCTTGCGAGCATAGGGCTCCAAATATCAGCGGTCGAGAGTCCGTACCGATATCGGACAGTTTCAAAATACTGGATCAAATTCATTGCGCCATTGCTGAACAGTCCATTGAACGAATACGCAGCAATAGAAAAACGTGGTTGTGCCATATTGGTCCTCTCTTGAATAATTAATGGTTTATAGTATGATACAGATAAAATAGATTACATTACGTAAATTGTCAATGTTTATATTGTGTTCTATTAACCTTGACGTTGCATGCCCCAGCGCCTTCAGTTGCTCTTTTATCATAATGGTGCCTCCCTTTCAATCTTCCGTGTTTACCATGCAACGCCACGATTTTTGTCTCTGTGTTTTCCGCACTCAAATACCAAAACGGCGATTTTTGCGCACAAAAAACCGCCCCGCAGGGAGCGGCCTTTTCATTGTTCTAATAGGTATAATGGCTTAATCAGCCAGACCTTTAGCTAAATTACGTTCGCGTTCTTCCACTATAGCTTGTTCAATGCTTTTATATTTACGGTTTGGGGGTATAGATCCACAATCAACATGCTCTGACTCGGAACAATCATTACACCATATATCCAGACATGCTCGACCGCTTTTTTTCTTTATATATGTATAATCTGTATTATTACTTTTACAAAAAGGGCATTCACCAACTATGCCTTCTTTTATCAAAATCGATAAATTATTATTCCATTTCATTTTATTAGGCTCGCTTCATGATGCAATTTATTTTAATTCTTATATGAATCAGTTATGTCAGCATAATAATCATCGCGAACTCCATCTAAAAAATATCTGATATATGGGGGATCGCTTCTTTCGATGATAGCTTACTCCCATTCTTCTTGTGCTTTTAGTAGTTGCTGTTGTTGATCATGATTTGCTTCCGGGTATTTTTCGAGAATATTCAATATATTCTGCCTTCCTTAGCCAATTCATTCCAGACCAAAATAATCATGCAATGATTGTTAATGCTTTTATTACGATGTCTTTATGAAAACGTTCAATGCTATACTGCGGCTTGCTTTGAGGTTCGCCATTGCAAAACAAATTATATGAATCTGTCCAATCTTTACCAGTCACCCGCTCATATTCTAAAAAATCGGACATTAGATTATCTTTACCATAATGTTTAGCATATTGATATTCTTCACCTACTGTACTAGCCAAATCATATGCTAACAATGCTCATACCCCCTCGAAAAACATTTTTTTAAAGACAATAATAATAATATCATCTAATATACCATCAAATTCAGGTATTTCGATACAATTTGCCTTTAGATAACTCATATTTGCAAATATTTCTTGTGCCCGTGATTGAGAATCCCAATTTTTATGTCCATACTGTACCTTTATAATATTATTTGACAACGCGTTTAATATATCTTGAAATGCGGGATTAACATTGCCCAATGATTTATACAAAATATTATATTTATTAATATCGCTTTTTATTTTATCTACAGCAATATTAATTGTACTAATAAATTCTTTATGCTGCCAAGATAAAATATTAAATAATCATACCTATGTGCTAACTCGTGACTAAAAATCACATTAGCATTTTGTTGGAATTGTTTCAGTTTTAAAAATCTTTCATTGTATGTCAGAGCATCTTTACTAGGATCATACCCAATTGGAGACATCTGTAATGGATTTAAGTATCTTTGTATGATCTGCGTAATATAAGTAAATACCTTTATATGGGTTGGGCATATTTTAAATATGTCCCTTGAACTCATCAAGACCTTTTAACAATGATTTTTCAGCATTTATTAAAATGCCAGACTCACGCATTTGCTCTATCTCCATATTTGTTGGTTGGCGCTCATATATTTTTATTATACCATCTCCGTCCCCGCCGTCAACGTGCTGCGCCCTCCACTCATTATACTTCATTTCGGCGGGGACGCTGTAGGTCTCCCCGTCCCCTTCGCGGGCGGCGCGTTCGCTGCCGGTGGCGCCGTCGTCGAAGTATGGGGCGGTGGTGCAGCGGCACCAGGGGTGGAACGGGGGGGGGATCTAATAGGTATGAAAATAATTACAAAAAAAGAAGTCCCTTGAACTTCTCCTGGTTCTTATTCATAATTTTTAACTCATGCTTTTACCGTGGAAAGTTTATGGTTTAATACACAGTAGATTCGAAAAATTAAATTCATCTCTTTACAATTCCTTACACAACGGCGGAAATATTGCTTTGCGCATAAAATACTATATTTTGGTATAATATAGATGGTGAATATAAAGTTGCGCGGGGATGTGCGGAAATTTGTGGGAACGCGTGGGCATCTGGCATATATGAAGGGAGCGTGGCGTTGTTGACGATGTTGAGGACGAACGAACGTGTTAGGGAGATAAATAAGAGCATCAGGAGCAGTATGCTGCGGCAAAAGCATGGGGGGCCAGGCGCCGGGAGCGTACTATCGTTGCCGGGGGCGGACGGTGAGCCTCTCATTGTGAGGAACGCGCTAGCCGTGAAGATGAAGCTCTCAACTGTGCCCATTGCGATATGGCCGGGCCAGTTGATTCCCGGCAGCATAGCGCTTCCCGGCAGCGACGTTCTGCTTTGCGGCTCGCTGCCCGAATATGCGACGCCGAACGAAGTGGCCGCTGCGGCCGCGAGGGGCATCGGCGTCGGTTCCATAGTCGGCCACATCGCCCCATCGTATCCCAAGCTGCTAAAAAAAGGCGCGTCAGGCATCAAGCGGGACGCGGAACGCTACATACAGACGTTGCAATCGGAGGGCGCGGGGGGTGTGGCGGGCGCGGGGGGCGCGAGGGGCGCGGAAGGTTCGGAGAGTAGGAAAAGCACTGCGGGCGCGGCGAGAGCGGGGGACGCAGAAGGCTCTATAGCGTTTTACCGAGCCTGCGCCATTGTGATGGAGGCGCTGGAACTGTTCGCGCACAGGCACGCCGCCCTCTGCGAAGAGCTTGCCGCAGGGGAAGCGGGCGAGGTAGACGCTGAAAGGTGCGCGGAGCTTGCCCGCATGGCCGCCGACCTGCGGGTCGCGCCGGGCGGCCCGCCCGAAACGTTCACTCAGGCCGTGACTGCCATATGGCTTACGCACCTCGCGTTCCAGCTCACCGGCAACCACCTCGCGATCGGGCGCTTCGACCAGCATGTATACCCATATCTCGAAGCCGATCTGGCAAACGGAACCATTACAATGGACGAGGCGCAGGAGATCGTCGACTGCTTCTTCCTCAAATTCAACGAGCGCTCCGTGGACAACAGCATCCCCTACCAAAACACCGACTTTGACAAGGCGCGGGAGCGCAACGAGGCCAAATGGGCCGAGCGCACTCCGTTCGACCACAGCACCCAGCGCGTGAACGCTCGCGACAATGTGGACGCGACCAACCATTGGCTGCAGAACGTCATCATCGGCGGCACGAAACCGGACGGGGGCGACGCCGTCAACGCGGTCACATACATGTGCCTCGATGCATTCGACAAGAACCGCATGACCAACCCGTGCCTCACGGTACGTCTGTCATCCGGCTCCCCGGACGAAATATACAAAAAGAGCTGCGAGACATTATTAAACGGCGGCGGGCTGCCGGCATTTTTCAACGACGACGCGATCATCCCGGCCCTTGTAAAATGGGGCATCGCCATCGAGGACGCCCGCGACTATACGAACGACGGCTGCTGGGAGATCATCATCGCCGGGCAGAACGATTTTTACTTCGACCGCTTCAACATGCTACGCTGCCTCGAATGGGCGCTCAACAGGGGCAAGAGCCGCGTCGACGGCAAGCAGGAGGCGCCCGACCCGGGCGATGCGGCGGCGTTTGCGACGTACGATAAAGTATACGGTACTTTCCTTGACGAACTGTTCTTCGAGTTGGATGGGCTTATGGCCAAAAACCACCGCGAATTTGGCAGCCGGTACGGCATAGCGCCCGTGCCGCTCCTGTCGGCGCTGTTGGCGGGGCCGATGGAACTGGGCGACGACATGACCAGGGCCGGCGCGAAGTATGTGACTTACGGGCTGATCGCGGAGGGTGTCTCCCATGTGATCGATTCGCTCGCCGCTATAAAAAAAGTGATATTCGAAGACGGCGCCGCCACAATGGCAGAGTTGATAATGGCGCTGGACGACAATTTCGAGGGGCATGATGCGCTCAGGGCCAAGCTCCTCGCCGCACCGAAATACGGCAGGAACGACAAGTACGCCGACGATATTGGCAAAGACGTGTTCGACATGTTCGCCGAAAAAGTGGCGGAGCTCAACAAAAAATACACCAACATGATTTTCCTGCCGGGCGCGGGTACGTTTTCATGGTACATCGCCATCGGCGAGGGCTGCGGGCCGTCGCCCGACGGGCGCCTCGCCAACGAGGCGGTCAGCAGCAACCTGTCGCCCTCGACTGGCGCGGCGACGCGGGGCGTCACCGGCTCCATACTGTCGCACGCGGCGTTCGACATGGGCAACCTGCCCGTCGGCTCGCCGACCGACCTGCGCCTCTCGTCAAAGCACGTGGAGGGCGAGGCGGGGATGGCCCGGTTGATCAGCATCGTGAAAAGCTTTGTATCGCTGGGAGGGAACATGCTGACGCTCACGATAGCGGACACGGGTCTGTTGAGGAAGGCGCAAGCCGAGCCGGAGAACTACAGAGACCTCCGTGTGCGGATGGGCGGCTGGTCCGCGTATTTCACCATGCTCTCGAAAGAGCAACAGGAGCACCACATAAAAAAAGAAGAAGAGGTATAGCTAAAAGAGATAGCAGTGTTAATTTCATAGTTTGGTTGTTGATTGTTGGTTGTTTGTTGTTGGGCGATCGGAACGCTTCGCGATAGCCATCAAGACTAAATATCCGCACCGTGATGGTGGTTGCGGCACAGTCTTGATGGCTATTCATATCCATTCCGGCATGAGTAGGAAGTCTTTAATGTTCTTGTGTTTGATGCCTCGGCGGCTCATGTCGAATTCGTCCAAAGTAACGACATATTTAGGGAAATTGTCTCGTATGCCGTCATATGCGCCGAATTCCCGCGCCACTGTTTCATCTGACGCCAAAAGATACGCCGCTTGGACATAGAGCATTTCATTTTTGCGTTCGCAAACAAAGTCTATCTCCTTTGTCCCCGACTTTCCGACTGTCACCTTATATCCCCTACGCAACAGCTCCATATAGACGATATTTTCGAGAATCAAATTTATGTCCTTCATATTGCCGCCGAAAACCGCTTCACGGATGCCGTGGTCGGCGACGTAATACTTCTCGTTGATGGTGAGCAGCTTCTTCCCTTGTAAATCCTGCCTTCGGACGCGGTAGATAAGATAGGCGTCCACGCAGTAGTTGATGTAGTTCAATACTGTTTCGGGCGCGACGGCGCGGCCCTCGTTTTTAAAGTATTTTGAAATGGATGCCGCAGAAAACACCGTTCCGGTGCTCGCGAACATGTAGTTGATGATGCGCTCCAGCAAATCCACGTCACGTACATTATTGCGCTTTATAATGTCTTTGAGGACGATTGAGTTAAAGAGTTCCTGAAGATACATTTGCGATGGAGCGGCTTCATATCGCAGGTTGCTGATATATGGCATACCGCCAAGAGCCAGATAGGCGCTGAACATTTCATGGGCCGTTGCGTCCCGCGATGTTTCATAATACAACATTATAAATTCATCAAATGAAAACGGGTAGACGACGAATTCCACGTATCGTCCCGATAAACTGGTCGCAAGCTCCCCCGAAAGCAGCTTAGCGTTCGAACCCGTGATATAAATATCGCAATCGTACTCTATGCGAAGCGAATTCACACATCTCTCCCAACCTACAACTTCCTGTATTTCATCGAAAAAAAGATACGCCTTACCTTCAATGCCTGCGATTTTTTCCGTCATTTCATAGTGCAGGGCTTCGGCTGTTCGCAAATATGCGTAGTTCATATTTTCGAAATTAATACAGACGAATTGCAAAGGCGAGACGCCCTGCCCAACCAGCTCATCCTGTATCAATTCCAACATGACCGATTTACCGCTTCGCCTTATCCCTGTCAATACTTTAATGAGCTCGTTCCCAATAAAAGGGCGAATGCGGCTCATATATGCTTCTCTCTTGATCATTCATAGATGCCTTTCGTATAGACATGATTAGAATAATACAGACATGATTGAATATTAAGCAAATATATCGTTTTTGTCAAGGTGTATCTGTACAATTATCGTATGCATCATTAATGTACAGATATATATAAAATTAAATTGGTATAAAATTGGTCATCCGCATCGCAATCTGTAACGCTCTTTTAGGCGTACCATTGGGCTTGTGACTGCCACATGGTGGCGTACAGGCCGCCTTTTTGCATCAGCTCGTCGTGCGTGCCGATATCGTCGATGCGCCCGGCGTCCAGCACCAGGATGCGGTCCGCTATTTTGACCGAGCCCATCCTGTGGGTGACGATGATGGAGGTTTGATCCTTTGAGAGTTCGGCAAACCGTTCGTAGGTCCGGGCCTCCTCGATGGGGTCGATGGCGGCGGTCGGCTCGTCGAGCAGGATTAAAACGGAAGGGCGGTGCAGCCCGCGCGCGATGGAGACGCGCTGCCACTGGCCGCCGGACAGGTCCACCCCGTCGAATTCACGAGAGAGCATTGTGTCTAGGCCGTCCGGGAACAAGCTGGCGTCGGTCGGCGCCAAGTCCGCTTTATGCAATGAGCCTGTCACGTCGCCGCCCAGGCCGCCGATGTCTATGTTGTCGTGGAGCGTCATTTGGTAGCGTTGGACCCGTTGGAACACAGCGGAGGTGTCCGCGTAGGCCCTACCCGGTTCGACCGTGGAGAGGTCCTTATCGCCTGCCAGCACCCTGCCGCCGGGCGCGGGCAAGTATATACCGCATATAAGCCGCATGAGCGTCGTCTTTCCGGCGCCATTCTCGCCCACGATGGCGAGCGTCTCACCCGAGCGGATGGTCAAGCTGACGCCCTTGACGGCGTCCTCGGCGGCGCCCGGGTAGCGGAAAGACACATTTTCCAGCACGATGTCACCGGAGCGATCCACATACTCGTCGCTGCCCCGGCGCGCGGGCATTTTAAGGAAGCGTACGAGGTTCTGTACTTTACCTACGTCCTTGGCAATGTTGCCCAGGTGCCGTACGACTATTTCCTCTATAATCATGCATAGCGTCCCCAACGCACTGAACACCGCCGCGAACGAGCCGACGGAAATTTCGCCGCGCATGAGGTAGTAGAACAGGGCGTAGAGCATCCCGAAATAGCCCGACAGCATAAACAGGCGCAGGAACAACTCCGTCAGCACTGTCTTTTTTTCCGTCTTCCACATCTCTTTGTTGAGCAGCATCAGGCTGTCATAATATAGCTTTTTGAAGAACGCAAATGCACCGAATAGCCTGGTCTCCTTGAATGACTCTTTGCCGCATATGGCGCTCTCGAAGTATTCATATTTACGCCTGATGGGCGCGGACCTTTCTTCCAGCTTCGAGTACAACTTCGTCCTCACCACCAGCATAAGGACGGCGGGGACGAACATGGCGAGCATAATGAGTAGCAGGAGGGGCTTCAAGGTAAACAAGAATGCGGCCGACACGATGAAGAACGGTACATAGAAAGTAAACAATGTAACCAGGTTGGCCGGCAGCACGAACGCGTTCATGACACCTTCTTTCGCTTTGTTGATGTCGTCGAGCAGCTCCGGGTTTTCAAAATCGATCGGGTCTATCTGCCCGCACTTCTCCGACAGGGCGACCCTGATCGCGCCGATGGATTTTTGCTCCCATGGGTGGTAGAGGAAGTTGTGCAACCCGTTCAAAAAAGTTTTCGATACATATAATATGCCAAACGCGAGCACGGGCGCCAATAAACCGTCCAACGCGCCGCCTCCCGCAGCAGCCGTGACGGCGTCAAACAAATAGCGATTGACGAACATCTCTAAGGCGTGCGAGACGCCGTGCACAACTCCTACAATATTTATGAATATGGACATGACAGGCGCCGCTTTTAAGAGTCGAGGTAGCAGAAAAAAGAACATTCTTATATATGAAATGCTATTCACTTTATGAGAAACGGCATTCACATTTGTGTCTTCGCTCATACGTACCACCCCCTTTGGCTCTCGAACATTTCTGCGTACAGGCCGCCTGCGGCCATCAGCTCGTCGTGGCTGCCCTGCTCGGCGACGGCGCCCCCGTCGATGACGTAAATTAAATCGGCTAGCTTCGCGGACGCCAAGCGGTGCGATATGAATATGGTGGCGATGCCTCGGCTGAGTTCCTCGAACTGCGAATAGATGGCGCTCTCCGCTATCGGGTCCAGCGCCGCCGTGGGCTCGTCCAGTATGCGGAGGGGCGCGGGCGAGGCGGCGGCCCTCGCGAGCGCGACGCGCTGCCATTGGCCGCCCGATATGTCTGTGCCGTCTTCGTATATTTTGCCGAGCTTTGTGTGCAGCCCCTCCGGTAGGGCGCTGGCCGCATCCGACAGCGCCACCGCAGTCGCGGCGCGCTTGACCCGCTCTTCGATGGCGTCTGCGTCTGCGCTTGCGCCCGCGTCCATAGTCGTGCCCGCATCGTCCGCACTGATGCAGCCCATGGCGATATTATCAAAGAGGCTGACCTGGTAGCGGGCAAAATCCTGGAACACGCAACTTATCAGCGCTTTGCGCTGCGCATAGGGGATCATCCTTATATCCACGCCGTCGACGAGGATGTCACCCTCGAAGTTGTCATACAGGCCGCAGATCAACTTTGTAATCGTGGTCTTCCCCGCGCCGTTGGCGCCGACAAACGCGTAGTGCTTGCCGTTTTCGATGGTGAAGCTTACGCCCTTCAAAATGGCGGGCCTATCGTTGGCGTTATCGTCGTTGTCGGCGTTGGTTTCACCGCCGATTTCGCCGCTTTCGGGCGTGGCGTTAATACGCGGATATGTAAAATGAACATCACGAAACTCCAACACATCAAAACCGGCGAACCCCATCCTATATGCAGGGGCGCTGCAGGCGCCTTCCACTTCCGACAACGCCATGAACTTATCATAATCTTTAATATATTCGTTCGACTTCGCCAGCGTGTCCGCAATATAGCTCAACTGCCACGAAAAGCCAAATGTCATAGTGTTGACGGCGCCGACCAAGGCTATATAGATGCCGGGGCTCATGCGCCCTTCAACGACAGGCGCCAGGAGCGCGAACAAAACGCCCGTCATCACCACGCCTATCAACACCGCCGGCGCCTTCGAGCGAGCCATCCACTTCATCTGCATGTTCACGCGAATCGTTCTCGCCTTGCCGAAGAATTCCTTGTAGGCCTTTAACAGATTGCCCGTATACCCGAACAGGGCGCGCTCCTCGGTGTTTTCGCGAGCGTTCAACACTCCGAACAGGTACTCGTGCCTTCGGTCGAACTTCGACGCCTCGATTTCCGCGTCGTACTGTTTCTTTCCTGATTTTATTGATAGATAGAACACGGGCACGCAAAAGACGGCCAGCAGGAGCCCCACCCACCAAGCGTACACCATCAAAATGCCCATGATGCTGACAGTCCCGATGACGAAGCTGAACGCCCACAATATAATATTGAACGCATGCTGTATCTTCGTTTCCGGTTCCTTGCACACCCTCGACATCAAGTCCCATGTATCCGAATCTTCGATGTGGCGGTATTCCAGGCGGGCGCGCTTGTCGACTGTCCCGGCGCGTATATGCTGCCGCAGGTTGAGTTCAATGCGCTTGAAAATTAAATTTTTCGCGTTCGGGTTCAGCCATTCGTATGCCAGTATCGCCGTCAGTAGAAACATCGACGGGACAATGGATGTGGCGTACACGGCGGACGCAGTAGACGCGGCGGACGCGGCGGACGCTACGGACGCAGCGGCGGATATGCCCACGAAACCCGATACTATCGATATGGCTGTGTCAATAAACCAAGCCGTAGCCAGCGTCTTGCCCGCAGGTATCAGCGCCTCGAGGACAAAGCAAAATGCGCCCAGCGCGGATGCAAACGGCGCGTATCTGAACGGCATGACCACAAATTTTACAAAGACCGGTTTTTTCACAAAGTAAACCTTTCAACATAAAAATAAAAATATTAAATCCTATCAAGGATTGAGAAGAGCGCACGCCGCTCACAACAAACTTGCCGTACGCCACCATTATACATCGCCTGGCGGCTATTGTGAAATAGATGACTATGACGGCCAAATCCCGCTATGCTATAATTGTAATGCGGCATTCATGGCATGAACGTTTTTATAGAAAGGCGGATAATAAATGGACAATTTGGCATATATTGACGATCGAGGCTATGAAATACTGAATGGCAAAATGGTATCGCTTTCCCCGAGAGCAAACCCCAGGCACAGCGAGGTCTCCGGGAACATCTTTGCCATTTTCCACAGGCACCTGAGGGGGAAGAAATGCAGGGCTTATATGGAAAGCCCGGAAGTTTATTTTTCCGAAAATGACGTGGTGGTCCCCGATGTGTTTGTTGTGTGCGATCCCGGCAAGATACAGGCTAACCATGTCGTAGGGGCGCCGGACATTATCGTGGAAGTGCTGTCGCCCAGCACCGCGAAAAACGACAGGGATTACAAAAAGAACCTATACGCGAATGCTGGCGTAAAAGAATATTGGATAGTAGATGCCAAAAGCCAAATTATTGAGGTATTTAGCCTGGTCGAAGGGAAATTAGAGTTTAACGATTTGTATGCTGTCCATTCGGACTATGAGCTAAAAAAACTATCGGAAGAGGCCAGAGCGGCTGTCAAGTTCAAGTTCAATTCCTTGGTGCTTAAGGATTTAGAGATTGATATAGCAGAAGTGTTCGAATAAAAGCGGGCGGCCCAGGGCCACCCGCTTTTATTTGGATACCAACTCTTATGAAAAATGCTTGAACTGCGGGAGCCAGTCTTTTTGCGCTTCGAACATTTTGTTCACCATTTCCTGGATTTCCTGCATGGAGCATACGGCCGCAGTCAGCGGGTCGTACAGGCAGGCGTGGAAAATTTTGCGGGGGTCGCCTTCCAGGGAACCCTGGACGGCCAATTCCTCGCAGCGCGCGTTGGTGTTGACCAGCACCGCCAACTGCTCCGGCAGGTTGCCCACATGTATGGGCGACAGGCCGCGCTTGTTCGCGAATACCGGCACCTCGACGCAGCAGCCTTCCGGCAGGTTGTCGATGAGGCTCCAGTTGCGTACGTTCCCGTTGAACTCGAACGTCTTCATATCTCCGAACACCGCGTTGAAGATATAGGCCGCGTATTCGTGGCCGCGCGTGAGGTCGATCTCGCCCTCCATCCAGGTCTTGAACGCGTTTATCCGCCGCTCGTCGCGGTTGCCGCTGAACATGCTCGCGCGCTTCATCGAGTCGAGGCCCGGGTTCCAGCCCGTGCCGTGCGTGCAGTATTTTTCGAGCAGGTCCTCGCGCTTGCGGAACCAGGCGTTGTACTCGCTGTTGTGGCCGGACGACTCGGTGACATAGTAGCCCAGGTGGATGAACATCTCGTTGCGCACCTGCTCTTCGTTATATATCTCCGGCTTCTTTACAGCCTCGCGTAGCAGCGGGTACGCGTCTTTGCCCTTCCATTTGTAGTCCAGATAGAACGCCTGGTGGTTGATCCCCGCGCACACGAAATCGACGTCGTCCATGTCCGCGCCGATCCACTTGGCCAGCATCTCCGCAGTCCCCTGCACGCTGTGGCACAGACCGCTGGTGCGCACCCTCGGGGCGACTTCCTGCATCGTGCGGCACAGCATGGCCATGGGGTTGGTGTAGTTCAGGAAAATCGCATCCGGGCAGTATTTTTCGATGTCCTTCACGATATCCAGCATGACGTTCACGGTGCGTAGATAGCGGAAAATGCCGCTGGGCCCGCGCGTGTCGCCGACGCAGATCGAGCAGCCGTATTCGGTGGGTATCGCCCTGTCCGCCCGCATGATGTCGGCGTCGCCGACCGCGATTGTGCACAGCACCCCGTCGGCGCCGACCAGCGCCTCTTTGCGGTCCGTCGTCGCCTGCACCGTCGCGCCGTATTTGCCGACCTCGATGATTTTCTCCACGACGGCCTTGGCCTGGGCCAGGTTCGCCTCGGAGATGTCGACCAATGATATGACCGCGTCGGAGAAGGCCGGGAACGTGAGGATGTCGCGCACGAGGTTGCGTGTAAATGTTACGGAACCCGCGCCTATGAATACTATTTTTCTTGGCATGGTGATACTTCCTTTACATTTATTTTGCCTGGATTAAATATAGCCGTTGTTCCGGAATCATCCGGAACAGCGTGCCTATAAACTATTTCTTTTTCGCGTTGTACGCCGCTGTCGCGAACTCTTCGAACTTGGTAATGCCGCGGCGCTCGTACTCGGCGAGCAGGTCGGCCATCATGGTTTCTATCTTTATGGGGTCGCTCTCCATGATCAGTGAGGTCATCTGGCTGCGTATGTTGGCCTCGATCTCGGCGAGCAGTACGCCCTCATCCGTATCCGGGTCGATCATGATCGCCACGAGGAGCGAGCCGTCGAATGTGTGTACGTTGGCCATCTGGCGGTTATTCATACGGTCCGGGCTCTCCTGCGTGCGCTCCCAGTTGTACTTCTGATTATTCATCATGTCGAATATGCGGATGCCGTGCCTTAACGCGCCGCCCCGCGAGTCTTCGAGCTTGTATTCATACGCGAAGTCGTAGAGCCACGGGTTACCTTCGTCGTCAAAGTACATCGAGTCGCCCTCTGTGCCGTAGAAGTTGAGCGTTTCGCCCTCGGGGCTCATAAAGAAGTCGATGAAGCCGATAGCCGCTTCCGGGTTCTTGCAATTCTTGGTTATCATAGTGCCCGAGCCGCCCATCGTGGTGTAGGAACCGAAGTACGGCTCCACACCCGGCGTCCCTGCCGGTGGGAATATTGTAGCATAGTACATTTCCGGGTCCACTGCGGTCAGCGCCGCCTTGATGTCCCACCACAGGCTCCAGCAGTGGCACACGACAACGCCATATTTGCCCGAGGTCCACGCTTCCCCGCGCTGAGTCGTGTCAAATGTCAGCGTCTCCGGATCGAGGTAGCCCTCCACAAGGCATTTGGACAGGAACTTTACTGCCTCCGTCACATTGGGGTGGCGCAGGAAGAACTCAACCTTTTCCTCTTCTTCATTGTAGTACATGCAACGGCGTATCTGGCTTCCCCACCAGTTGGCGATGTAGCCGATGTTGTCGCGGTCGTTGTGGTCGTAGTTGAACGCCCAGACATTCAGGCCGTCGGGCGTCGTCATGTTCAAATCCTTAATTTCAGCAAAGTAATCCAACAATTCGTCGACCGTCTTAATCTCCGGGGACCCCAGTTGCGTGTAGATATCGTTGCGCACGTTCACGCACAGGCCGGTCGCGCCGAAGCCGTCTTCCGAGAACCAGTTGGGCGCGAGATAAAAATTGCCGTCGGGTTCGGTGCGGATCCGGATGACGTCCTCATAGATATATGTCCCGTTCGTGAGGTTGGGGTGGCCGTACTGGTCGGCTAGCTCATTGATAGCATACAGGGCACCTGCCGCGATATACTTGTTGTATGTGGCGTTCGCGCTCATATGCATCATCTCGGGGTAGTCGCCCGAGGCGAGCATGACGTTGGCTATCTGGTCGCCGTCGCCCTGCGGCGCGGAGCAGATCATCCGGACGCCCGTCTTCTCCATGAAAACTTTCGTGACGGGGTCGTCGCCGAAGATAACGGGCACCCATGTCTGCGACATGTTCATAAACTCGATGTCGATGAGGTCAAGCGGGGCCTCCTCTTCGGCTGCCGCCGCTGTCGTCTCTGCGGCCGCCGCCGTCGTGGCCGCCGCAGCAGTAGTCGTTGCAGCAGCCGCCGTTGTCGCCGCCGCAGTGGTAGCCGCAGGCGCCGACCCGCCGCACGACGCCAGCATGGCCACGACAAGCAAGAGCGCCGACAGTTTAAGTGCATTTTTAACAGTCATTCTTTTCCCCTTTCGAATAATTTTATATTTATACTATTTTCTTAGGTTGTAGAAATCGGAGGCGTACGACTCCAGTTTGGCTATGCCCCGGCGCTCGTACTCCGCGAGGGTGCTGCCCAGCATGGACTCGATCCTAGCCGGGTCGGCTTCCATGATCATCGACGTCAGCTCGCTGCGGATGTTGGCCTCGATTTCGGCGAACAGTATGCCTTCGTCTGTATCCGGGTCGATCAGTATGGCCGATAGGAGGGAGCCGTCAAACGCCGTATCCATGGCTATCTTGCGATTGTACTGGCGGTCCTCGGTCTCCTGCGTGCGCTCCCAGTTGTACTTGGCGTTGTTCATCATATCGAAGATGCGGATGCCGTATTTTAGCCCGGCGCCGCTCCAGTCGATGAGCTTCTCCTCATACGCAAAGTCGTACAGCCACGGCGCGCCCGCTTCATCAAAATACATGGCGTCGCCCTCGACGCCGTAGAAGTTCAATATTTCGCCTTCCGGGCTGAGGAAATAGTCGACAAAGCGTATCGCCGCTTCCGGGTTCTTGCAATTTTTCGTGATCATGGTCCCCGAACCGCCGATGGTGTGGTAGCGGCCGAAATACGGCGTCTTGCCCGGCGTGCCTTGCGGCGGCGGGACGCTCACATAGTACATCTCCGGATCGATAGCCGTCGTCGCCGTCCTGACGTTGGCCCACAGGTTCCAGCACTCGGTCAGTATGACGGCATATTTGCCCGTGCTCCAGGCTTCAGTTTGCTGCGTCGAGTCAAATGTGAGCACTTCGGGGTCGAGGTACCCGTCCCTCAGGCACGCCGACAGGAACTTGACCGCTTCCAGCACGTCCGGGTTGCGCAGGAAGAAATCGACCGTTTGGGTGTCCTCGTTATAATACATGAAACGGAAAATATTGCTGCCCCACCAGTTGGCGATGTACCCGATGAAGTTGCGGTCGGTATGGCCGTACGCGAGCGGGTAAACGTTCAGGCCGTCGGGCGTTTTGAGCTCGAGCGACTTGACCTCGGCGAGGTAGTCCAGCAGGTCGTCGACGGTCTCTATGGTCGGCGAACCCAACTGCGTGTAGATGTCGTTGCGCATGTTCACAGCCGTGCCAACCGAGCCGAAGCCGTCGTCCGAAAACCAGTTCGGCGCTATGTACAAAAGGCCGTCCTCCGATGAACGGACCCGCATGACGTCCTCGTAGATATTTGTGCCGTTAATGACATCGGGGTAGCCGTACTGCTCCGCCAACTCGTTCATCGAATAAAGCGCGCCGGCTGCCACGTACTTGTTTTGCGTGGCGTTGATGTTCATATGCATCATCTCCGGGTAGTCGCCGGAGGCGAGCATGACGTTGGCTATTTGATCGCCGTCGCCTTGGGGCGCCGAGCAGATCATTTTAACGCCGGTTTTCTCCATAAAAATTTTAGTGACGGGATCGTCGCCGAACACCACCGGCACCCACGTCTGGGACATGTTCATGAATTCGATTTCGACGAGCTCCTGTGCGTCGTCCGCGGCAGCTACAGTTGCGGCTGCCGCCGTTGTGGTCGCCGCTGCCGCAGCAGCCGTAGTCGCGGCGCCCGCAGCAGCTGTCGTCGTGGCCGCCGCTTCCGTCGCCGCCGCTGCAGCAGCCGTAGTGGCCGCCTCCGTCGCAGCCGCTGCAGCCGTTGTCGCCGCTGCGGTGGTCGCGGGCGGCGACGAGCCTGTGCAGGATGCCATCAGCGCTATCGCGAGCAGCGCTGCGGTGAATAAATACAAGCGTTTTCGGTTTACCGTTTTCATTTTGATCTCCTTTCGGTTTCTATCAATGTTAATGTTGATGAACAGTATGAATATATTTATGAGAAATGTTTAAACTGCACCAGCCAATCTTTTTGCGCTTCAAACATTTTGGTCACCATATCCTGTATCTCCTGCATTGAACAAATAGCCGCCGTCAGCGGATCATACAGGCATGCATGGAAAATTTTGCGCGGGTCACCTTCCAGTGAGCCTTGGACCGCAAGCTCTTCGCAATTGGCGTTGGTGCCGATAAGCGTCGACAATTGCTGGGGCAGTTTGCCCACATGCATCGGCGACAGGCCCCGCTTGTTTGCCAAAACAGGCACTTCGACACAACAGCCCTCCGGCAGATTGTCTATGAGGCTCCAGTTGCGCACGTTGCCGTTGAATTCAAAGAATGTCTGATCCCCAAAAACAGCGTTGAAGATATAAGCGGCATATTCGTGGCCGCGCGTAAGATCAATCTCGCCCTCCATCCAGGTCTTGAACGCTTGCAAGCGGCGCTCCTCGCGGGACATGGATGCGAATCTGGCGAAGTTGGCCATGCGACTTGGGCTGCGCTTGCAATATTTTTCGAGCAAATCCGGGCGCTTGCGGAACCAAGCATTGTATTCGCTGTTGTGGTGGGAGGATTCGGTCACATAGTAACCTAAGTGTATGAACATTTCGTTGCGTACCAGCTCTTCGTTATAGATATCCGGTTTCGCGACGGCTTCCCTGAGCAGCGGGTACGCGTCTTTGCCTTTCCATTTATAGTCCAGGTAAAATGCCTGGTGGTTGATGCCCGCACATACAAAATCGACATCTTCCATTTCGGCGCCAATCCATCTCGCCAGCATCTCGGCAGTTCCCTGCACGCTATGGCACAATCCGCTGGTGCGCACCTTGGGCGCCACCTCTTGCAATGTGCGGCATATCATGGCCATGGGGTTGGTATAGTTCAAGAAAATCGCATCCGGGCAGTATTTCTCAATATCCTTCACAATGTCAATCATGACGTTAATGGTGCGCAGATAGCGGAAAACGCCGCTGGGCCCGCGCGTGTCGCCAACGCTGATCGAGCATCCGTATTCGGTCGGTATCGCCCTGTCTAGCTGCATTACTTCGTTGCTGCCCACGGCGATTGTGCAAAGCACCCCGTCGGCGCCGACGAGCGCTTCCTCGCGTTTCGTCGTCGCCTGAACAGTCGCGCCGTATTTACCGGTTTCGATGATCTTTTCCACCACCGTTTTAGCTAGCGCCAGATTGTCTTCGGATATATCCACCAAAGAAATAATGGCATCCGAAAAAGCCGGAAACGTGAGTATGTCGCGCACAAGATTGCGAGTAAACGTAACGGACCCGGCGCCAATAAAAACTATTTTTTTTGGCATGCTAAGATATCTCCTTAATTTTAATATGCGTCCCTAATTATTAACCCAGCAAGTACAACAACCACAAATTTTTATATGGCACAAGCATTGTGCATTGCGGCGTCTCGGCTGCCACAATCTTTGCCCCAACTTATTATTCCAGTAAGCTCAACAACCTATGTGTTTCCTTGTGGCACAAGCATTGCGCATTGAGACGTCCCGACTGCCATAAACCTTAAAGCGCAATGCGTCCCTGACTGTCCCTGACTAGCCTTTCAGGGCGCCGACCATGGCGCCTTTGATGAAGTGCTTTTGAAATAGCGAGTAAATAAATATTATCGGTATTGTGGTTATCATAACCGTCGCGGCTCGGATAGTGGTGACATTGGTCCTCAATCGTTCGAGTAATTGCATTTCCATGGGATTTTCCGTCGATATCTGAGACAGCGATATAACGCGGTATAGATATGTCTGTAACGGGTGCAGGTCTGTCCGTTTCGGCACGAACATGTACGCGTCAAACCATGAGTTCCATTGCCCTACGCCGGTAAATATACTGATAGTCGCAATTATTGGCATAGCCAGCGGCATGATAACTTTCCACAATATTTTTAATGTGGACGCGCCGTCGATCATTGCCGATTCTTCAAGTTCAACAGGCAAATGTTCAAAATAGTTTTTCATTAGTATCATATTAAATGTACTCACCGCCGAAGGCAGGATATACACTAAAAAATTGTTAAGCAGCCCTATATCTTTGTAAAGCATGTACGTCGGTATTAAGCCTGCATTAAAGATCATTGAGATAACGCACACAGTAATATAGAATTTCCGACCGATGAGGTATTTTTTAGACAAGCCGTAGGCGAGACAACCTGTACATATAAGGCTCGTTATAATGCCCAATGCCGTTCGGCTAATCGTGATCATGTAGCCCCTAAGGATCTCGTTATCATTGAATACCGTAGTATAATTTTGAATTGTAGCCTTGCGGGGATAAAAATATATTCCGCCCCGCATGGCGTCGGTGCCCTCGCTGAAAGAGAGCGCCATGGTGTTGATGAACGGATAGATTGTAATAAAACAAATAATAAACATCAAAACGCTGTTAAAAATGAAAAATGCTTTTTCGCCCGGGGTTTTTATGAAGAATCTTTTTTCCATATATTAGCCCTCCTCTACCAAAGGCCCATTTCAAAACGGTTGGCAAGTTTATTCGTAGTCATAATCATTATAAACCCCACGGCACTTTGGAAAAGCCCTACGGCGGTCGCATAACCAAAACGCCCATTGACCAAGCCCATGTCATAAACATAAACGTCTAATATATTAGCGACTTCGTGAGTAATGGAATTGCGGAATACTAAAATTTGGTCAAACCCGGCGTTTAAAATCGAACCGACCCTTAAAATCAACATTATTGTAACTGTTGGCGCAATCGCGGGAATTGTGATCTTGAGCGTCTGTACCCAGCGGCTCGCGCCGTCAACGCGGGCCGCTTCGTAAAGCTGTGGATCGATGCTTGCTATGGACGCCATATAAATAATGGCGGACCACCCCATTTCCTTCCATATGTCCAAAATCACCATCATCGGCCAAAACAAACTCGGCATCCCGAGAAAATGGACAGGTTCGCTTCTCAGCCCCGTCGAAAGCATAAGGCTGTTGAGTACTCCGCTTTCCCGCGCTACGATGCCCCAAATTACACCGGAAATTACCACCCAGCTTAAAAAGTGGGGGAGGTATGAGATGCCCTGTACGATTGAACGGGTCCTATGCGATCGCAATTCATTGAGTAGAAGCGCAAAAATAATAGGCATCGGGAAACCGATGCTTATCTTTAACCCGCTCAATGCCAATGTATTGAATAGAACCTTCGCCGCGTTTCCTGAAAAGAAAAAATCATTGAAATGCTTCATGCCGACCCAGCGCGCCTCCCAGATGCCCCTGCCCGGCAGCAGTTCTTTAAACGCGAGCTGCAGCCCGTATATCGGCAGGAAACGGAATACGACGATAAACGCTAGCCCGAACAGCACCATAATTTGCAAGCTGATCTGTTTGCGCAACCGGACGACAAGCGGCTTTTTCTTTTCGATGACTTTGCCTTGGATTGCTGTATCCATTGTCCGCCCCCACTCCATTTTAATTTTGTGCTTGTTCTATCTGTGTTTGTTCTATTTGTTCCTGTTCTTGTTGTGTTTGTTCTATTTGTGCTTGTTCTATCTGCGCCTGTTCTATTTGTTTCTGTTCTCGTTGTGTTTGTTCTTTCTGTTTGTCTATCAGATGTGTCACTATTTTTCGGAATTATATCACATTATTATACGATTATCCATAATAAAACTAAATCTTATAAACTGTAAAAATACGGCGCGAACGGGGTGTCGCGCTCGTCCGGGACGTCCGCGTATATGCCAGTGTAGCGGCAAAACTCCTTCAGGCGTGCCACCAGGCGCTCGCCGCCCTCGATCTCGACCATGTGGTGGACATACGGCCCGTACATGACTGCGGACTCGAATTTTTTCCAGTCCTTGAACTCGCCCCATATATACGGCCCCCGGGTGAACGGCCCTTCGACGCCTTTATAGTTCCCGAGCAGCATGGCGTACTTGCCGTCCATGCAATCGAATCGGCCAATGGTGTATGTGCCGCGAGCGATTTCATACCCGCCGGAAGAGCCGCGCGGGCCGGAAACGATATACGGTTTTAGCAGGTCGTGGCCGGCGATGGACGGCGGGAAGACATTCATGTGCCAGAGGAGCTCGGCGTTCGGGTTCGTCGGGTGGTTTACCGTGAACTCTGCGAAATAGGGGAGCTTCTCGCCGAACGTGGCAGAGGACATCAGGATCATTTGGATCGCAGCGTGCATGTCCGACTCATACGCGACGAAATTGTTTTCTTCGTTGCACAGCGCCATGTCAAAGCCGGCGCCGACGCCCAGGGCCCTGGCAAATGAAGCGTCCGCGCTGATGGCGGAACAGCCTGTTGTTTTAAACAGTTCCGTGTAGAACAGGTATACTGCGGCGCTTTTGCGCAGCGACTCGTCGTCGCCTCCGTCGCCGCCGGGGTAAAACGCGCGAATCCTGTCGACGATGGGGCCCAGTTCGCTCTGGCGCTTTTCATAGATTTCCATCAGCGCGGCCGTGGCTTGCGTGGCGGTGTATGGGAACACCTCAATGCCGAACTTTTCAAGCAGCTCGTCCTCGTTAAATATCATGCTGGTAAAGAGCTTGGGGCGGTTGCCAAGCTGCAGCAGGCGCATGTTCTTCCAGTTCTTGAGCATGCATGCCACAGCCGTAAAGTCCTCAAAGGCCTCTTTGAAGCAGGGGTCGTCCACTTTGCATGTCGGGATGTGGGTGAACTTGACATGGAAGCGCTGCAGCAGCTTCGAGACAGCGAACAGTCCGCACTGGGCGTCCAGCAGCCGCTGGCCGTACAATGGGTTCTCCACGCGCGCGTCCTCGACCTCTCCGAACTCCACGTCTTGCGGCGCCCAAATGAGCGTGGGGACGTTGCAAAGCTTGCCAAGCTTGCCCGCGACCTCTTCGTCGCCGAAGTTGATGTTCACTATGAACAGCGCGTCGATCTTCTCCGCGATGAAGCGGTCCGCGATGGCGCCCGCCTGCTCGTACTCGTACATCATGCCGTCATCGCTCAGCCATTCCAAATCGACGAACTCGACATGCTCGTTGGCGAAATTTTTGAGTATGTAGGGCATGACGATGTTTTTCATGTCCAGGGCCGCTTCCTTGCTCCAGATGCCGCCCGGCCTCATAAACGCGGAGACGTTGCGGCGACAGGGGGCTATCCCGATTTTTATTTTGTAGCTGACCATTTTTTTCGGCTCCTTGAATCATTATTCGCAATATATAAAATGATATGTTATCAAATTACAATATTTATATTGCGTGTACATATTATAACCTATATTATGGATAAATAAATAAATTTGATGCAATGGCAACGTAAAAATCAATGAAAAATATGCATAGGGAGGATATAAAAATGGCGCTGATTGGCATAGATGTCGGGGGGACAGGAGCTAAAGCGGTTGCTTACGCATATGACGGTACTGTTTTGAAGTACGCTTACAAAGAATACACAATGAAAAACCCTGAGCCGGGGGCATATATGTTCGATCCGCGCGAGTTGCGCGAGACGGTCGACAGCATTGTGCGCGAAGTCGTTATCGGCTGCGGGGAAGAGGTCGTCGGTATAGGCTGCACGACTTTCGGCGAATCGTTTGTCTGTTTTGACGGGGACGATAATATCATGTGCGACAGCATCATGTATTTCGATACGCGCGGCGAGGACAGCATCAAGGAGTTTTCCGCCATTTGGCAGCCGGAAAAGACCCTTGAAGCATACGGGTTCCAGGCCCCGAACCGCATCAGCTCCTTGGTTAAAATGCATGTAATGAACAAAGCCGACCCGGGGTTTTTTAGCAGGGTGAAAAAGATTCGGATGCTGCCCGATTTTGTCCTGTCCGGCTACGGCGGGGGCCATATGTGCGACGATTCCATTGCCTCTACCACGGGCTGCTACAACTACAACACGGGCGAGTGGATCCCGGAGATGCTCAAATGGGCGGGCGTGGATCCGGCCATTATGCCGAAGATCGTGCCCATAGGGTCCATCATCGGCGAAGCCGGCGGCGGCGGGGCGGCCTGGGCAGGAGCGGGCGGCGCGGGCAGCACAGGCAGCACAGGCAGCGGAGCGGGCGGCGGAGCGGGTGGCGCAAGCGGCGGCGGCTGGGTGACCGGCGGGCTGGGCGCGATGCGCGGCGCCAAGCTCGTCCCGTGCGGGCACGACCATACGGCGGCGTCACTGGGCGTCGGCATGTGCCGCGCCGGGCAGATGATGAATGAGATAGGCACCGTCGATATAATGATGATGCTGATAGGCGAGGACGATCTGCCCAAGCTGGAAGCCATGGCGCAGTCCGGCGGCAGGAGGCCCATGCGCCCCAGGAGGCACGTGACACGCGGGAACTACGTCATGGGCGCGGGCGGGGGCGGGCTGACGGGCGGCGCCATCCTAAAATGGTTCCGGGATCACTTTGGCTTATATGAGAAGGCCGAATGCGCGCGGGACGGGCTGAGCTTTTATGCCGAGTACGACAAAAAGATCCCCGCCGAGCCGACCAACCTCATCGTGCTTCCGCAATTCGGGACGGGCGCGCCAGGAAGGAACCAGATTGGGGGCATCCTCAACATGACCATGGCGACGACGAACGAGCAGATTTACCGCGCCTTTATGGAATGCCAGTCTTATGCGGTATACACGGGCTTTAAACGTGTAAACGAAAATATGCGCAAGGTGGACGATATTATCGCGCTCGGGGGCGGCGCGAACAGCGCGGAGTACATGCAGATCCGCAGCGACGTATTCAACGTGCCGATAAAGACCACTATGACCGAACAAGGGGGGACATACGGCAGCGCGATGCTCGCCGGCGTGGCAGCAGGCATTTGGGGCAGCATAGAGGAGGCGATCGACGCAACGGTGCGCATCAATCAAGTGTTTGAGCCGAACCCCGCAAACCATGCCTACTACATGGAAATGTATGAAAAATACATGAAAGTCCAAAGCGCCGTAAACGACGCGCTGTACCCGCTGTCATAGCGGGCTTGACCCGCCAATCTACTCCAATACAGGCGCCGCAGTTTGCGTCGCTTCCAGCCGCTTCAGGCGCCTCCATTCGCGCGTGATGAACAGGACGCCAAGCGTGATGGCAGCGCCGTCGGACGCGGGGCCGGCCGCGAACGCGCCGTCCAGCCCTAGGGCGCGCGGCAGCAGCAGCAGGCTCGTGACCAGCACGGCCTGCTTGCCCAGCGTGATCGTCATGGCGATGTGCGGCCTGCCGGTCGAAGAGAAGAACTGCGAGCCCTGGATCAATACGCCTATGACGGGGAAGCACATCAAAAATATGCGCATCGAACGCGTGCCTATGGCGAGCATTTCGGCGTTGTCGCCGAAAATCCCGACCAGCAAATGGGGTATGCCCATGGCCGCCGCGAACCCCAGCGTGCCAATCATCGTGCCGATGACCAAGACGATTCGCAGCGTCTCGCGCACGCGGGCGTAGTTCTTCGCGCCGTAGTTGAAACCTATGATCGGCTGGCTGCCGTGGTTGAGGCCATAGAGCGGCATCTGGAAGAACTGCAGCACGGACTGAATGGCGCCCATCGCCGAAATGGCCATGGCGCCGCCGAATGCGCGCAGCGAGTTGTTCATGACGGAGCCCGTGAGGCTACCGACGATCTGCAGCGTGAACGGGGCTATCCCTATGGATACGATGCTCAAGGCGGCGCCTGCTTTTACGTTGTCGCGAGCGATCCTCAGCCGCAGCACCCCTTTTTTCCTCACAAAAAACATGACCACCCATACAGCCGTCACTATCCAGGCGATGATGGTCGCCCACGCGGCGCCCTCGACGCCCCACCCAAAACCATATATGAACAGTGGGTCCAGCACGAAGTTAATGCCGCAGCCGATCATCAGCGTCACCATGGCGAACGTGGCGCGCCCCTGTGCGACGATGTAGCGGTTCAACGAAAATGTGACGACATTAAAGATAGCGCCGAAGAGGACGATGCGCATATACGCGCTGGCATACGGCATCGTCAGCTCGTCCGCCCCGAACAGGCGAAGCAGCGGCTCCAGGAAAGCCAGCCCGACAACCATGATGGTCACCCCTATGGCGAGCGACATGATAAAGCCTGTCGCGACTATCTTCTCCGCCGTTTCCTTGTCGCCCCTGCCCAGCGCGAGCGAGATGCGCGACGAGCCGCCGGCGCTGAGCATCAGCGTGAATGCCATGATGATCATCATGAACGGGAAGCAGATCGTCAGCCCCGCAAGGCCCTCAGGACCCGCCATCCCCACATGCGCCCTGCCCACGAACATGCGGTCGACGATGTTGTATATCGCCTCGATGATCATCCCGGCCATCGCGGGGATCGACAGCTTGGCCAGAAGCCTGGGTATATTGCCCTGGGCCAGTTCCCTGGTGCGTTCGTCCACTTGTTCTCCTCTCGCAGGCGTCATCCGGCCTGCGGTTTTATTTTATCTATATTCGCCCCGCGCACGGCGACGTCGCGAATCCATTTCCAACTGAAGAAACGGAACAAGCACCATATGCTTTTTATCACCTCGTCGATGCGCAGACAGAACAGCACGATGTAGGGCGGCCATTTAAAAACGAGACCGGCCAAAAACCCCAACGGGACCGATACGACCCATAAAAAGAGCACGTCGGCGATCATCAGGAACCTTGTGTCACCCCCCGCGCGCAGGATGCCCTTGGTCAGTATCTGCGAGAGAGTCATGAACACGGCGATGCATGAGAGCGTGTTAATCAACGTGCCTGCTATCTCTTTGGTCGAGTCCTCGACGTTGAACACTTTGATTGCCGAGCCGCCAATATTTAATTCCTCGAATATGACGCCTTTGACCAACTGGATGACGGTAATGGCGAATAGGCTGACTACGAACGCGAGAGCCAGGAACGTCTTCCCGTACTCCTTCGCCTTTTCAATCTCGCCGGCGCCGACCGTGTTGCCCGTTATCACGCCCGACGCGCCGGACACGCCCATCAGGAACACCGTGGTCAACTGGAAGACCGTGTTGGCGATAGCGGCCGAGCTCATGACTACCGGCCCCATGCGGCCCAGTACCACCGAGATCATGTTGCCGCCGACGCCCAAGAAAATGTCGCTGACTATGACAGGCACGCCGTTCTTTCTGTAGTTCCGAAATATGTCCCTGTCCCAGCGGCGCAGCATCTGCAGGCGGAAGCGGATGCGCGTGTCTATTTTTAGTAGAAATATCAGAACGATCGACAGCTCCACTGTGCGGCATATCGTCGTCGCCAGCGCCGCCCCCGCCACCCCCATGCGCGGCGCGCCCAGGTTACCGAAAATAAAAACCCAGTTAAAAAACATGTTGAGGAACAGCGCGACGCAGTTGGTCAACAGCGTCAACTTGACGATGCCGACCGAACGCAGCGTGGATGCGATCATAACCGTCAGCCCGGTAAACAGGTAGCCCAACGACAGCAGTTGCAAGTAGGAGGCGCCTTCCGTACGCACCATCTCATCCACAGTGTAGATGCCCATGACTTCATACGGAAATATGGCTGCGGTGATAAAATACAAAAGGCCGAACGAGAATGCGATTTTAAGGATTATAGACAGCCCCGCCCCTATGGCCTCGCTGTCTTTTTTACCCCAGAACTGCGCCGACAGCACGCCCATGCCGCCCGCGATGCCAAAACAGGTGATTTGGTATAAAAATGAAAACTGGTTGCCGAGGGCCACGCCGGCGATGCTGTACTCGCCAAGGCTGCCCACCATCACCGTGTCGGTGACATTGACGCCGAACATGACGAGGCTCTGCAGCGTGACAGGTATGGCAATGCGCACCAGGCGCGAATAAAAATCCCGATCCTTGGTTATTATAGACATAGTGTGCAATATACCCCTTGGAGGCGCCGCAGCACGGCGCGGTTAATATTAGATAGTAGAACGTAGATCGTAGATAATAGATCATAAAAACTAAATTGCCGATAGTAGATAATTATATCATATTGTGTTGTGTTTCATTGTGCTTCCCAAAGGAAACTACAGCGCCTGACTTGTACCAGATTGCGGGTCGATGCGCGTTGCGCGGCCCGCAATGACGATGCGAGGGCGCTGTTGCCGCTGTTACTGTCATTGCGGGCTTGACCCGCAATCCCATCTGCTAAAACACCCGCTGTCATTGCGAACATGCATAATGACATACCGTTAAAATAACATCAATCAACGATTTAATCACCTACAGACTGCTCCACAGGTAGCATGGTCACCCGGATCTCGCCGGAACGCAGTACGAGCGTCTCGCCGTCGTCCTTTTTTACGATCAGGCGCCCCGTGTCGTCTATGTCGATGGCTGTCGCCTCGAAAGGCTCACCAATGCCGTCGCCCGCGCCTGTGCCTGCGCCTGCGCCTGTTCTTGCGCCAGCATCGGTGTTAGCAACGTTGGCGGCGTTAGCGACGCTGGCGGTACTGGCGACGCTGGCGGCGTTAGCGACGTTGGCTGCGTTAGCGACGTTGGCTGCGTTAGCGACGCTGGCGCCGAATGCGACGTTAGAAACCGTGACCCTCTCCCCTATCATCATGAGCCGCTTCTTGTATTCGGCGAGCATCATTTTACCGCCTTGCCCGCTATCCATTTTCAACATACGGTTCGCTATTTCAGCCGCTAGCCGGTTTCTATTAATTGTAGGCTCGCCTTCGGCAAAAACCGCCCCGGCGGATTGCTTTATTTCATCCGGGAAACCGGCGCAGGGCGCGGTGAAGTTTACCCCGATGCCCACTACTATCCATTGCACCCCGCCGCTCTCGACATCCGCCACCGCTTCCGTTAAAATACCGCATATCTTTTTCCCGTCCAGGAACACATCGTTTACCCATTTGATTTTCGGCGACTTGCCTGTCGTCGCCTCGATGGCCTCGCACACCGAAACCGCCGCATATGATGTCGCCAATGTCGGGGCGCCGTCCCAAAACTGATGTTCGGGGCGTAAAATAAAGCTCATGTAAATGCCTATGCCGGCCGGCGAATAGAAGCCCCGGCCAAACCGCCCCTTCCCGGCTGTCTGGCTCTCCGCCATGACAATCGTGCCGTGCGCCGCGCCCGACAGGGCCAGCTCCTTTGCTATTGTGTTGGTGGATTCCAGGGTTTTATATACCCTAATATTGCCATTGCTATATATGTTTTTGTCTATAAGGTGGGGGAGCATCCCTTGGGCGGACAATATATCGTTGCCGTCAAGCAGACGATAACCTTTATTTGTGACCGCAGCAATCTTATAGCCGTCTTTTTCCAGCTCCCTGACGGCCTTCCACACGGCGTTGCGCGTGACGCCCAGGCGCTCGGCGATAAACGCGCCGGAAACAGCGCCCCCCATCGCGCCTTCCAGCATTTCAAGGACAAGCAGCTTAGTGCCCATACCTACCCTCCCGGCTGCGGTCGCCGCCATGTCATTACGAGCCGCATAACGCGCTTTGACCCTCAATTCACATACAGTTGCTACTACGTCATTGCGGGCTACACAACGTACTTTGACCTGCAATATATCTATTGTCAACCTAAAATATACACAGGTTGACAATACATTAAAGACCGACTACTATATTATCATAAAATTGTGGGAGCGCGCTTATGCAAAATATGCAAAAAATGAAACTATCGATCCGGGACATTTGCCTCATAGGGGTATTCGCCGCAATCATAGCAGTTATGTCGCAACTGCGCATACCCATGCCGTACGGCGTGCCCATGACCTTGCAAACGCTAGCCGTGCCGCTGGCCGGGATAGTGCTGGGTGCGAAAAAAGGCGCGCTAGCCACATTGGTATATATATTGCTCGGCGCAGTGGGCGCCCCTGTGTTTTCGGGGTTTACCGGGGGGATAGGCGTCGTTATCGGCATGACCGGTGGCTTTATTCTGTCGTTCCCGCTGATGGCGCTAGTCGCCGGATTGGCCGAAAGCAAAAAAAGCATCGTGTGGCTGGCATCAGGGCTCGTCGCGGGCGCCGCAATAAATTATCTTTGCGGCGCGCTATGGTTCAGCCTCGTCATGTCCAGCAGCATCATTACAGCGTTCGCGGCCTGCGTGCAGCCTTTTATTTTGACCGACGTGATAAAGATTACATTGTTGACTGCCTTTGCCAGCCATCTTAAAAACGCCCTGATAAAAGCGTCGCT